>NZ_JBQXXG010000004.1:0-242720 GCF_052644995.1 Quadrisphaera sp. KR29 | reverse complement strand
CTGCTCGGTAGGGGCCTGCTCGGTAGGGGCCTGCTCGGTGCGGGCGGCGCGGTCAGGCGCACGTGCTCGCGCGAAAGGTGCTTCACAGCGGGCCCAACGCCTCGCTGCGGCACTCGGTCACCGACAACGCCGTCGTCACTCCGAGGCGGGCTGCGCTGAGGACGGCGACGCAGGGGCCTCCCGGCCCCGACCTCCACTGGCTCCGCGATGGCCGTGCTGCACGCGGCTCAGCTGCCCGGCCGCCTCGTGGGTGGAGCACTCGGCCGGCTGCTCGCCGGACGACCGCTGACGGACCTGCGCCACCGAGGTCCCGCCCGTCCCGTCCGCCCCCGCCTCGTCCCCTCACGCGCGTCTGCAGGCAGTGGTCGACAGGCAGTGGTGCGCGGTGCAGCACGGCCAGCGCACGACGACGGGCCCCGGCTCTCGGAGCACAGCTTCACGCTGCTCGAGCTGGGGTGCGAACTCCGCGCGGACGGGCGACGTCGACGCATCGAGGCGTCGCAGGCCTCCCGCCGCTCGCAGATGGCGGTGCTGAGGACGCCGGTGCACCGCCCTGGCACGTCCGCGCTGCTCGCCGTCCACGCCCTCGAGCGAGGTCAGCACCGGTGCGCGCGCAGGGAGCGAACGGCGCGCTCGGCCGGCCCGACCGTCACCGGCCGGGCTCGACCTCGCTAGCTGTCGTGGGCGGGATGAGCCGGACCGCTCACCAAGTCGATCTCCTGCTCCCGTCTCGCTGGTCCGGACGGGAGCGTCACTCCAACCGCAGGCGCAGGGAGCCTGCAGTGACCGGCCCGGGGAGGGCGCCGGACCAGACGCCGAAGGCGTTGGTCACGGGGTCGAACCAGGCGTCGATGATGGGCCGGCGCTCCAGACCGTCCGACCAGGGCGAGTCGAGGACGACCGTCGAACAGCCAGCCACTGCGTCAGGACACGCGTAGGACTTCTCGACGTCGAACCAGAGGACGCCGTGGCGCGTCTCGTCCTCGAGGCACCAGGACCACTCCCTGAGCGCGGCCTCCACGAGGGTCTGAAGACGCGCCCTGCGCCGACCGACCTCGGCGATCGCGCTCGGAACGTCGGCGTAGTCGACTCCGGACAGGTCAGCCGGGTCGAGGTGCCACCACTGGCTCGCGAGGAGGGCGCTCCGCACGTCATCCTCGAACCGGTGCCGGAGGAGCCTCGCGGGAGACCCCGCGACCACCGCGTAGGGCGCCACGTCCCTGGTGACGATGGCTCCCGAACCGATCACCGCACCAGTGCCGATGGTGACACCGGGCCGGATGCACGCCTTGTGGCCGATCCAGACGTCGTGACCGATGGTCACCCTCGCGTCCGAGTCCACCGTCCGCCACTCCACGCGGTCGGTCTGGTAGCCCGGCTGTTCCACGAAGTGCGTCGCCTCGTACTGGAAGGGGTGCACCGACATCATGTCCAGCGGGTGCGGCTTGCTCCCGATCTCGACGTAGCGACCGATGGCGCAGTAGTTGCCGATGTCCGCGTTGGACGCCACACAGCCGTTCCCGAAATAGGTGTACTTGCCGACGGAACAGCCGTCCTCGAGCCTCGCCTGGCCGTACAGCACCACGGGTGGGACCAGGGACGAGCCCTTGTCGACGTGGGCGGCACGGTTGGTGCTTCCCCGGCGCTGGAGGTTGGGCGCAGGGTGCAGGGACGCTCCGGGGACGCCCGGACGCACCTGCGGGAAGGTGCTCATCTCTTCTCCCACGTGGCGGCGGTGGGTCAGGAATCCGCGAAGAGGGCCTCGACGACGCGGCGCGATGCGCCGCCGTCGTCCCAGGGCGCGAAGTCCTCGACGAAGGTGCGGTACCTGTCCGTGAAGTGCGGTGTCCAGGAGGGCAGGTCGAGCAGGAGCTCGGTGACCTCCTCGGGCCTCGCCACGAGAGGACCCGGCACCACCTCCTCCATGGGGAAGTAGTGCCCACGGACCTGGTCGCGGTACTTGTCCAGGTCGTAGGCGTAGAAGATCATCGGCCGGCCCGTGAGGGCGAAGTCGAAGAAGGACGACGAGTAGTCGGTGACGAGCACGTCAGCCGCCGCGAGGAGGTCCGCCATGTCCGGGTAGTCGCTCACGTCGAGGACCCGTGGACCACCCGAGCTCTCCGGGAGGTGACCGACGAAGCGGTGGCCTCGCACGAGCACGACCAGGTCGGGGCCCAGAGCCGAGGTGAGTCCGTCCATGTCGAGCGAGGGCTGGGCGACCTGCTGTCGTCCACTCCTCCCTGAGAGCATGGCGTCGTCACGCCAGGTCGGTGCGTACAGGACGACCTGGGAGTGGCCGGAGATGCCGAGCGCGGCTCGTGCAGCGGCCCCGTGCTGCCGGCGCAAGCCCGGGTCGGCGAGGACGTCGTTGCGCGGGTAGCCCGACTCGAGGATCCGCCCGCTGAAGCGGAACCCCCGGCGAAGGACCTCGGTCGTGTGCGGGTTGGGGGACAGCATGACGTCCCACAGCTCGGCGTCACGCTGGAGAGAAGCCAACGTGGACTGGCTGCGAGGAACGACCTCGTGCAGGTCGAACCTCAGCTTCTTCAACGGCGTGCCGTGCCAGGTCTGCAGCAGGAGCTGACCCGGGCGTCGCTCGAGAGCCAGCGGCATCGTCTCGTTGTCCACGACGAAGCGCGCCCTGGCGATGCGCTCGTGGTGCTCCTGGCTGTCCAGCAGCAGTGGCTGACAGCCGGCCGGGACCGGGTTGTCCCAGTCCTGCACCACCCAGTAGCGCTTGGACGGGTGCTGCGAGCGCTCGAGCTCCCGAGCGATCGCCGCGGGGTTGCAACCGGCTCCCTTGCCCTTGAAAGAGGTGAGGACCACGGAGTCCTCGAGCTCACGGCGCCGGGCCGCCGACTGGACCACGATCGCCTGTCGCGCGGTCAGGACCGGTTCACGACGAGCCGTCGCGCCGAGGTGACCCGTGCCTCGGCCCGGTACGGGTCCACGGGGAGGCGGCACGGAGTGCGGCCGGAGTCGACTGGTCACCACCGGTCGGCTGGGGTGCACCGCACCGGCGGCGACCAGCTCTGCGTGCGCCGGCAGCGACGTCGACGAGGTCGTCACCAGCTCGGTGTCCGACTCCCGCACTGCGAGGCCCAGTTCGCGGCGCAGCGACGAGGCCATGTCGTCGGCGATCCTCTGGCTGGCGAGCCCGTCGACCAGGCGCCGTCCGGCCGCGCCAGCTCTCGCCTTCGAAGTGGCCACGACCCCCCGTGACCGCGACGCCACGTCGGAGAGGAAGGTCTCGACCTCTGCCCACGACCCAGCCCGGTCGACCACCTGGAAGCACTGGTCTTCGGCGGTGGGTCCTGGTCCGTCAGCACGGTGCAGGTAAAGCAACGGCTTGCCCGTCAGGTGGAACTCGTTGGCGAGCGAACTCAGGTCACTGATCATCGCGTCGGCGACGGCGAAGGCGTCGACGTAGTCGGGAGCCTCATCGATGATGATGTTGTCCTGACGGGCTGCGGCGTCGCGGAGACGGGACTCCAGGACTCCGGCCCCGAGCTGGATGAGCGTCGAGAACAGCCTGAAGTGGGGACGGACGACCAGGACGAGGTCGTCGCGAGACGAGAAGTGCTCCAGGAGCGGGTCGATGTAGCGGTCGAAGGTGGACCAGCCACCCGCGCCGACGCGGAAGTGAGGGTTGTAGAGCACGACGGGTCGCGACCCGGCCTGCATCCGCAGCCGCTTCGCCACGGGTCCTGGCCTCGGGTCCACGATGCGGTCGTGCTTGGCGCTGCCCAGCACCCGGACCGGCTCGTCGCCCGTGGCGCAGTGGCGGGCGAAGAGGCCTCGCTGCGCCCGCTCGGGCAGGTAGTAGCGCCAGGCGAAGCGCTGGAGCGGGAGGTCCCACAACAGCTTCTCCATGAGCTCACCTGCGATGGCGTTGTTGCCGTAGGGGACCGCGGCGAGGCGGATGCCTTGCTGCGCCAGCTGGGTCGCCTGGTACTGGTACGGCCGCACCTCGTCGTACGGGTTGTCCAGCAGGACGAGGTCGACGTCGTCGACGTTCTCCAGCAGCCATGCGGGGTCGTGTGGCGCGACCCCCTGCGACACCAGGAAGTCGGCGGTGCTGCCAGAGCGCACGTCCACGGGGCTGTCGAGGGCGACCACCACGAACTCGATGTCGTCACGGCACGCGAGTGCGTGGTAGAGGCGCTCGACAGCAGCCCAGTAGCTGATGTGCTGGAACAGCGCCACCACGACCGGTCGTCGGTCCCCGCGGCGGCCGTGGCCCAGGCGCACGTCGCGCATCGCGATCGCTCGCTGGCCCTGGAGCCGTTCGATCACAGCGTGCAGCTTGGCGACCTCAGCGCGGTCTGCGTCGGAGGACGCTGCCGGGCGCGCCGCCACAGACAGGGACTCCACCAGAGCAGTGATGGACATGGCGTCAGCGGCAGGGCCGCCCCCCGCAGTGACGTGGAGCGACGGCTCCTGGGCCAGTGCCTCAGAGCGGCTGAGCACCCGGATCTCCGGGAGCGGAGCAGACTCGGGGACGGCAGCGAGGCACCACGAGGCCAGGCGAGCTGCGTCCTCCTCCGCGGGCTGCTCGTCACCGCCCGAGCAGAGGAGGACCTGGGAGTGCTGCGATGCGGCAGCCAGTTGCACCGCTGCGCTCACCACGGTCCCAGGGGCCTCGCCGTCCGCGGTGACTTCCACGAGCACGGTGCGGTGCTGGGGAGTGCTGGCGAAGGAGCTCATGTCACTCCATCGGCCCATCGAGCTCCGGTCTTGAGCGGATCAGACCAGGAGAGCGACCCTCCGAGGTGCGTCCGCCCTGATGCGCTCGAGGGTGCTCGTCGTCGAGACGTCCGGCGTGCGGGGCAGGTAGAGGACGCGGCAGATGTCTCCCATGTCGTCGAAGCGCCCTGACCAGTCGTCTCCCATCACGAGCACGTCGGCCCGGTGCTGGAGCAGGTAGCGGCGCTTGAACGCCAAGGACTCCTCGAGGAAGACACCGGAGACGCAGCGCAGACCAGAGATGATCTCGATGCGCTCGTCTTCGGAGTACACCGGAGGTCGCCCCTTCTTGCTGATGTTGAGCGCATCGGAGGACACGCCGACGATCAGCCGGTTCCCGAGGTCGGCAGCGCGCTGCAGGAGCTTCAGGTGGCCGTGGTGGAAGACGTCGAAGGTCCCGAAGGTGACGACGGTCGTCTCGGCCGGCTCGTGAGTCATGAGTCCTCCCGTGGTGCCTCACCACAATCGGCGGCTGTGGATGCTTCATCGATCGGGTGTCACCCCGTGGAGGTTCGATCGGCGCGGCTGCCCGACTCTTGAACGTTGTGCTCGCGCTCCGTGCTCCGGTCCCCGCAGCGCGCGGGGCTGCTCCCAACGTGTGATCTCGGCACACTTCTCCTCACGAGGTGCCGATGACTCTCCTGTGACCACCAGCAGGGGCTGGAGGCCCGGGACCACGGAGGGCTCCCATGATCACTGGCGTGACTGCGGTCGCTCCCGGCGGCGACAGCGGACCCGTCCGCGTCGCCGTGTCGACCGCGGCGTCCGCACGCACCTCGACCGACGACGCACCACCAGCGACCTCGTCGGCCGCGGTCGCCGTCGCCGAGCCCGACAGCCCCTCGAGGGGCTCGTCCGCCCAGAACCAAGCCGGAGGAGACCCGGGGGCACGTCACGCGACCGGCGCCTACCTGGCGAGCCTCCTGGCGGCGTCGATCACCGGGCGGGCTCCCGAAGGCTCACGGCCCTCGCGGATAACCCCCGAGCGCCTCTCGGTGCTCATCTCCTACCTCGAGGCGACGGTCTCCTCGACGCAGCCCGAGGCTCCCGAGGAGCACGGCGTCGACGTCACGGGCTGACGGCGAGTCTGAGCTCCCTGCCACGAAGGCCCCCGCGCGATCCGCGCGGGGGCCTTCGTCACGTGGGACCCGCCGCCGCCCGGGTGGGGGAAGTCACCGGGCGGCGGCTGGGGGTCTGGGAGCTGAGCGCCTCAGCCCATCAGCCGAAGGCGGTCCAGCCGGTGCGGCGCTGGGTCGGCACGGGCGCCGCGGTCGTCGTCATCGCAGGCTCCACCGCGTCGGCCGCCGCCGCAGCAGTGGCAGTCGGCGCGACGGAGGCGTGAGCAGCCACGGCCGCGAAGTACGCCTGGCGCCTCCGGTCGACGACTCCACCGGGGCGTTCGACGGCGGTCACCATGGAGGGCTCCAGGGAGGCGTTCATCCCGTCGCGCATGAGGCCGAGGGCCTCGGTGCGCAGCTGGCTGATCCGCGACTCGGTCACGCCCAGCTCGGCGGCCAGGTCGGCCACGGCGCGGTCTTCGAGGTAGAGGCCGGCGACGACGACGCGCAGGCGCTCCGGCAGGGCGTGCACGGCGGCCTTGAGGTAGCGGACCTGCTCGCCCTGCAGCACCGCCTCCTCCGGGCCGATGCCGCGCTGCGGCAGCACGTCGGACAGGGCGCCGTCGAAGGCGTCGAGGCTGACCACGGCGCGCTGGACGTCGTTCTTGGCGGCGTCGACGTCCGCAGGCGAGCAGCCCAGAGCGGCGGCGAGCTCGTCGCGGGTCGGGCGGCGCCCGAGGTCGACCGTCAGCCGCTCCTCCACGCCCTCCACCGCCCGGGCACGAGCACGGGCGCCGCGGGGCGCCCAGTCCATGCCGCGCAGCTCGTCGAGCAGCGCGCCGCGGATCCGCAGCGTGGCGTAGCGGGCGAAGGGCACGCCCGTGGAGGGGTCGTACCCGGCGGCGGCAGCGGCGAGGGCCGCCATGCCCGCGGAGACGAGGTCGTCGCGCAGCACGTGGCCCGGCAGGCGCACGAGCATCTCGTTCACCTGGTAGCCGACGATCGGCAGGTGGGAGGTCACGAGCTCCTCGACGGCCCCGCGCGAGAGCGGGGTCCGGGTGGAGGGCGACGACGTCGATCCGGTCACGGACAAGGTGTCGGCGCATCGGCGCGTCGGCTTGAGCCGAGCGGGTGGACCTCCCCCGATTGCGCTCAGGCTCCAGCAGCCGGCCTCCGTTTCTCCTCAGCCCTGCCCAGCCCCCGTCGATGGACAGCGTGATGGACCGCACCGCCGTGGTGCAGTCGACAGCGATGGGAGGGCGCGTGGGCGTCGCCGAGGTCTCCAACGTGCTGTG
Source organism: Quadrisphaera sp. KR29 (assembly GCF_052644995.1). NCBI lineage: Bacteria > Bacillati > Actinomycetota > Actinomycetes > Kineosporiales > Kineosporiaceae > Quadrisphaera > Quadrisphaera sp. KR29. The sequence continues at coordinate 235,621 of NZ_JBQXXG010000004.1, read as the reverse complement.
GCGCGAGCGCGAGCAGCTGGAGCTGCTCCTGTTCAAGCTGGAGGAGGAGCGCCTGATCCTCACCAGCGGGGGCAGCCGGTGGGTGGCGCACGCCTCCCACGAGGTGCAGCTCGTGGTCGAGCAGCTGCGCGAGACCGAGCTGCTGCGCAGCATCGAGGTCGACGCCTACGCCGCGAGCATCGGGATGCCGCCGTCGTCGTCGCTGAAGGACCTGGCCACCGCCTCCGACGGCGCGTGGGCCTCGATCCTCGTCTCCCACCGCGACGCGCTGCTGGAGCTGACGACCGAGATCGCCCGGGTCTCCGCGCAGAACCGCGAGGTCATCGCCGTGGCCACCCGCGCCACCCGCGAGACCCTGCTGAGCCTGACCGGCACGCTCGAGACCTACGCCCCCACCGGCCGCACCACCTCGCCGGCGCCCGCGCACCTCGTCGACCGGGCGCTCTGAGCGCTCCTCCCCCACCGACCTTCCGCCGACAGCAGCTGACCCCGAGGACGGGACCATGAGCACCTTCTCCGGCATCAACGCCGCGGTGACGGCGCTGCGGGCTCACCGCAGCGCGATGGACGTCATCGGGCAGAACGTCGCCAACGTCAACACCCCCGGCTACACCCGCCAGCGCGCTGAGCTGCAGATGCTCAACGCGCCGGGCGGCTCGGGGATGCTGACCGGCTTCCCCGTCACCGGCGGCGGCGTGAAGGTCACGGACATCACCCGGGCCTACGACGCCGTGCAGGCCCAGCGCGTCAACGTCCAGACCGGCGACCACGCCCTGCAGCAGCAGCGCGCGCAGACGCTGTCCGGTCTGGAGTCGCTGACGCAGGAGCCCAGCGACGCCGGCCTGGCCACCCAGCTCAACAAGATGTGGGCCGCCTGGGCCGATGCCGCCACCAAGGCCGGCTCCACCGGCGCGGACGGCGCCGCCCGCGCCACCGTGCTCGGCGCCACGGAGAACGTGGTGGCCGCCCTGCACGCCGCCTGGAACACCATCAACGACCAGTGGTCGACCACCCGGACGCAGGTGGGCGCCGACGTCGACGAGGTCAACACGCTGGCCTCCAGCGTCGCCACGCTCAACGAGCAGATCCAGAAGGCGGTCACCACTGGCGGTGCCGCGAACGAGCTCAAGGACCAGCGCGACCAGCTCGTCACGCGCATCGTCGAGCTGACCGGCGCGACGACGCAGGCGAGCGCCAACGGACAGGTGGACCTCTACCTCGGCGGCGGGCTGCTCGTGCAGGGCAAGCTCACCGCGAAGCTCTCGGTCAGCGAGACGCCGACCACGATGAGCGACGTCGCCACCACACCCATCGTGGTGAAGGTCGGCGACAACGTCGTGACGCCGCTCAGCGGGAAGCTCACCGGTGAGCTGGAGGCCCTGCGCAAGACCCTGCCCGACGCCTCGAGCAGGTACGACGCCGTGGCCAACAGCCTCGCCCAGAAGATCAACGCGATCCAGACGGACTCCGACTCCGTCGACGGCAACGACCCGCCGTCTCCCGCGGGGCCTCTCTTCGGCGGCGCCGACGCGGACGGGAACTTCACGGCCCAGAGCCTGGTGATCGCCATCACCAGCGGCCGCGACCTGGCCCTGGGCGCCGCTTCCAAGGGCCAGCGCGACGGCTCCGTGGCCGCAAGGGTCGCAGCCATCGCCACCGCGCGTCCTGACACGTCCGCGACGGCCTCAGACGCGGACCGCCTGGAGAGCCCCGACCGCCTGTGGGCCAGCTACGTCGCCAAGCTCGGAGCTGACAGCAGCTCCGCGAGCGCCCGCACCGACGCGGCGCGGGCCGTGCTGACAGCCTCCGTCGCTGACCAGCAGGGCATGGCCGGCGTCTCCCTCGACGAGGAGAGCGCCGACCTCATCGCCGCGCAACGCGCCTACCAGGGCGCGGCCCGCGTGCTGACAGCCGTGGACGAGATGCTCGACGTCCTCATCAACAAGACCGGACTCGTGGGCAGGTGATGACATGACCGAGCGCGTGACCCACCGGTCCATCCAGGAGGCGTCGCTGGCGCGCCTGCAGGGCAACCTGCAGGCGATGTCGCTGCTGCAGAGCCAGGTCTCCAGCGGCAAGAAGATCACCAAGCCGTCGGACGACCCGACCGGCACGGTCTCCAGCCTGGCCCTGCGCCAGCAGCTCCGCCTGAATGAGCAGTACACCGTGCAGGGCGACGACGGGCTGAGCTGGCTCAGCATGCAGGACACCGCCCTGCAGACGACCACCTCCCAGCTGCGCGCCGCCCGGACGCTCGTCGTGCAGGCCCTCAACCAGGGCGTGCAGACCGACGGCACGCGCACGGCGATCTCGGTCGAGCTGGACGGCATCCTGCAGACGGTCCTGTCCCTCGCGAACACGCAGTACCAGGGCCGCAGCGTCTTCGCGGGAACCTCAGGGCCAGGCGACGCGGTCGTACCGGTCTCTCCGGAGGTGACCGGCCCGGGGACCGCGCCCGCCGTGGCCTACACGCCTGCCACGTACTCCTGGGCACCCACCGGGACGGGCGACACGAAGGTCGAGAGGCAGGTCGACGCCCAGTCGACGGTCAGGGTCGACAGCAACGGAGCCAGGATCTTCGGCACCGACGTCGCCGTCAACGGCGTCAGCGACGCGGACAGGCAGCAGTCGGTGTTCTCGCTGCTCCAGCAGATCCGCGACGAGATCAAGACGCCGAAGGAGGCCGGCCCGGACGTCGCCGTCGGCGGCGTCGACGTCGACAAGGGCAAGCGGCTCGGAGAGCTGCTCAACAGGCTCGACGGCGCCATCGGCCGCGTGCTCGAGGGGCTGGCTGACGTCGGTGCTCGCGTCAACCGCATCGAGCGCGCCAAGGAGGTCGCCTCGTCGGCCAAGTACGAGCTGAGCGACCAGCTCTCGAAGGTCGAGGACGTCGACCTGCCCGCGGTGATGATCCAGCTGTCGCTGCAGGAGACCGCCTACAAGGCGGCTCTGACGGCCAACTCCAAGGTGCTCAACACCTCCCTCATGGACTTCCTGAGGTGACGGCACTGAGCCTCACCTGCCCGCGACCCGCCTGGGGCGCAGCACATCCCACAGCCACGGACGGCGCGGACGACCCGAGGAGACCCGTGAGCAGTACCGTGATCGTGATGGACAGCGAGACGCAGGCCGCGGACGCCGCCGAGGAGTACGGCCTCACCGAGGTCCGCTTCGCAGCGCCCCTGCTGGGCCTGGAGCACCTGACGCGCTTCGCCCTGGTCGAGATCGACCCCGACAGCCCGCTCCTGGCGCTGCACAGCCTGGAGGACGAGAGCGTCCGCCTCTTCGTGCTCGACCCGGCCGTGGTGGTGGCCGGTTACTCGCCCACCTTCGACGGCGTCGCCCGCGCCGCAGTCGGCCTGGCGCCCGGTGAGGACGGCCTGCTGCTCGTCGTCGTGAGCCCTGGCGCCTCGCTGGAGGACTCCACCGTGAACCTCCTGGCGCCGATCCTGGTGAACGCCACCACCGGCACCGCCGCCCAGGTGGTGCTCACCGGCAGCACCTACCCGCTGCGCCAGCCGCTGGCGGCCTGAGCCAAGCTCCACCCGCTCCGCCTCGAAGGCCGGCGCCCCGCACGGGGCGCCGGCCTTCGGCGTCGGACGGGCGGCGGCGCCAGCGGTACCCACGCGGTCGCCCGTCGCCGTCGTCGTCCTCGAGCTGTGTCGAGATGGTCCTTCCGTGGCGCGCCAGGTCCTCGCGGGGGCACTGAACGCCAAGGTCGACACGTGGTGCGCACGATGCCCGGCGCGGATCTTGGCGATCGGTGGCGCACATGCGCACCCCGGCCCGACCGATCGCCAAGATCTGCAGACCAGCCGCGCCACGCAGGCAGAAGGGCCGGCTCCCCACCAGGGGAAGCCGGCCCTTCCAGCGCGGCAGCGGCAGCGCGTCAGACCAGCACGACCGCCAGGGCGCCCTTGCCGTACCCCTTCACCTCGACCGAGAAGTCGACGCGGCCGCCGCGCTTGGCGAGGTTGGCGGAGACGTCACCGGCCAGCGCCTCCCCGGGCGCGTGGGTGCTGTACAGCCGCAGGTGCGGCGCGCCCGGCGTGTTGAACAGCGACGCCATGATGTTGAGCACCTCGGCGGCGTTCTCGCGGTAGCTCTTGGGCAGGTCGCCCTCGGAGGCGAAGTCCTGCGCGGCGCCGGGCGGCATGAGCCCGATCGCGGCGCCGGCGTAGACCGCCAGCGGCAGGTCCGCGGCCACCAGCGCGCGCATGACCAGGGTGTCGTCCACGTAGGTGGCCACGAGGTTCTGGCCGGAGGCGTCCAAGGTGTTGCCCTCGTGCAGGTCGCAGGCGCGGCCGAGCAGGCCCTCGAGGAGGTCCTTGACGTCCTTGGCCGCGGGCAGCGGCGTGGTCGCGGTGCTCATCAGCCGATCACCGGGGCCAGGTGCTGGTCGAAGCTCTCGGGCGAGAACGGCTTGGCGATGAGGAACAGCGCGCCAGCCGCGGCGGCGGTGGAGCGCATGTCGTCGGAGCCCTCCGACGTCACGAAGCCGAACGGCACCTCCGAGCCGGAGGCGCGCAGCGCGCGCAGGCACTCGATGCCGGTCATCTCGGGCATGTTCCAGTCCGAGAGCACCAGGTCGGGCCGCTCGCTGGCGACCTTGTCCAGGGCCTCGCGGCCGTTCTCGGCCTCCACGACCTCGTGGCTGTCGTAGCCGGCCTGGCGCAGGGTGCGGATCACGATCTGCCGCATGACGCGGCTGTCGTCGGCGATGAGGATCTTCATGGTTCTCTTCCTCGCGGTCAGGGGGGCGGGGCCGTCAGGGAGGGCGGTCAGGGGTTGGGTGGTGGGTCAGGCGGTCGGCGGGACGCTGGTGATGACGACGTCGAAGGGCTCCCCGCGCCACAGGCTGGCCACGCGGTGCTCCTCGGCCCCGGCCGGGGCCTGGGCGCCGACGCGGGGCAGGGTGAGGGAGGAGACGTCGGGCAGCAGGGCCTTGAGGCCGCCGCCGACGACGTTGGCGAGCTCGCCGAAGCCGTCCTCGACGTCCTCGGGCTCGAGCTGCTCCCCGACCTGCCCGCGCAGCAGGGCGCGGGTGAGCTCCTCGGCGGTGGCGGGGGCGCAGGTCAGCACGACGCGACCGCGCCAGGGGCCCTCGATGCCGACCCAGGCGCTGACGGTCTGCTCGGGCAGCTCGCCCTCGAGCGGGAGGAGCACCTCGTCCTCGCCCACGAAGGAGGCGAAGATCTCGTCCACGACGGCGCGGACGGTCTCCTCGGGCAGCAGCTCGGCGGGGGCGCTCACGGCACCTCCACCGGCACCAGCCCGAGCAGCGAGAGCTTGTCGCGCAGCGCGTCGGGGGTGAAGGGCTTGATGAGGTACTCGTGGGCGCCTGCGGCGAGGGCGCGGACGATCTGCCCGTGCTCGCTCTCCGTGGTGACCATCATGAGCGTGACGTCGCGCCACGCCGGGTTCGCGCGGACCGCGCTGACGAAGGACAGGCCGTCCATGACGGGCATGTTCCAGTCGATGCAGGCGAGGTCGGGCACGCGCCCGGCCTCGAGGACGTCCAGCGCCTCGCGCCCGTCGCCGGCCTGCTCGACCTCGTAGCCGAGGTTCTCGAGGATGCCGCCGACGATCCGGCGCATCGCTCGCGAGTCGTCGATCACCAGTGCGTGCACTGCCTTCCCTCTCTCTGTGCGGTCCGCCGCCGTCTGCAGCGGGGTCGTGCTGGTCCGGGTGGCTCGGTCGGGCCGGTCGGTCCGGCCGGTGGCGCTCACCGCAGCGGCCGGTAGGCGGAGGTGCGGCCCAGGGCCACGCGCTCCCAGCCGGCGTCCACGCCGAGGGTGGTCTCCGCGGCCCCGAGGAACAGCCAGCCGTCGGGCCGCATGAGGGCGCGGACCCGGCGCAAGATGTCCTGCTTGGTGGGGACGTCGAAGTAGATGAGCACGTTGCGCAGGAAGACCACGTCGAAGGGGCCCATCCGCGGGAACGGCTGCGCGAGGTTGAGCTGGGCGGCGGTCACCATGGCGCGCAGCGCGGGGGCGACCTCCCACTCGGCCCCGGCGCGGGTGAAGTGGCGCACGAGCATCGGCGCGGGCAGGCCCCGGTTGACCTCGAGCTGGCTGAAGCGCCCCGCCCTGGTGCGCTCCACCATCTCCACCGACAGGTCGGTGGCGTGGATCGACAGGCGGGAGCCGGCGGCCGGGACGGTGTCGGAGGCGACCATCGCGATCGTGTAGGCCTCCTGCCCGCTGGAGCAGGCGGCCGACCAGAAGCGCAGCTTCTCCCCCGCGCCGCGCGCGGCGAGCAGCTGCGGGAAGACCGTGGTGCCCAGCTGGGAGAACGGGTCGCCGTCACGGAACCAGGAGGTCTCGTTGGTGGTGAGGGCCTCCACGATCGACTGCGTGGTGGCGCGGTCGGGGTTGCGACGGGCCTTCTCCACCAGCTCGGCGACGCCGGAGGCGCCGGCGCGGCGGGCCAGCGGCAGCAGGCGCGCCTCGACGAGGTACTCCTTGCCGGGGGCCAGGACGATGGCGCTCTCACGGCGGACCATGTCGGCCACGAAGCCGAAGTCGGCGGCGGCCAGGCTCATCGAGCACCTCCGAGGATCGAGGGGCGCGTCGCCGGCAGCGCCGGCGTCGTCGCAGAGCGGGGGGCGGGAGCGGGGGCCAGCACCGGGGTGGGCGCGGCGGAGCGCGGCAGGCGGCGCAGCACGGCCTCGGCGATGGAGCCCAGCGGGAGCACTTCGTCGGCGCTGCCGGAGGTGGCGACCGCGCCGGGCATGCCCCAGACCACCGAGGTGGCCCTGTCCTGGGCGATGACGTACCCGCCGGCGGCGCGCACGCGGGCGGCGCCGAGCTTGCCGTCCGAGCCCATGCCGGTCAGGACGACGGCGAGCACGGCGCCGTCGTAGGCCTCGACCACGGAGCGGAACAGCGGGTCGACGGCGGGGCGGCAGAAGTTCTCCGGCGGGTCCTGCGTCAGCACGGTGCGCTTCTCGCGGTCGGCGGCCCGCACGGTGAGGTGCCAGTCACCCGGCGCCAGGTGCACGGTGCCGGGGCGCAGCGGGGTGCCGGCGGTGGCCTCGACGACGTCGAGGGCGCACAGCTTGTCCAGGCGGGCGGCGAACTGCGCGGTGAACAGCGGCGGCATGTGCTGGACCACGAGCACCGGCACCGGCAGGTCGCGCGGCAGGCGCGGCAGCACGCTGGCCAGCGCCTCGGGCCCCCCGGTGGAGGAGCCGACGACCAGGACGGCGGGCTGGCGCGGCGGCACCGCGCGCGGCGCGGGCGCGGCCTGGGCGGCGCTGGCGGCGCCGTGCAGCGCGGTGAGGGCGGTGGCGCGCGGCACCGCAGCGGCCTGCGCGGGTGTGGGCGTGCGCCCGGTCAGCGCCAGCAGCTTGGGCAGCAGCTGCTCGCGCACCTGCGCCATGGAGGCCTGCACCGAGCCGACGTTCGCGGGCTTGGTGACGTAGTCCGACGCGCCGGCGGTGAGCGCCTCCAGGGTGGCGGCCGCGCCCCGGTCGGTCAGCGTGCTGAACATGATGATCGGCAGGCGGCGCTCGGTCTTGCGGATCTCGCGGACCGCCTGGATGCCGTCCATCTCCGGCATCTCGATGTCCATCGTCACCGCGTCGGGGCGCAGCGCCGCGATCTTGGCCAGGGCCAGCCGGCCGTTGGAGGCGGTGCCGACGACCTCGACCTGGGGGTCACCGGAGAGGCAGTCGGTGACGATCTTCCGGACGACGACGGAGTCGTCGACGACGAGCACCCTGATCGGCTGCACCGACGGCCTCCCTGGTTCTCAGCGCGCTCGCTCGTGCGAGGCGTACTGAGGGGATCGGCGGTGGGGCGGGCCGGGTTGAGCCGCAGCGGAGGGGGACGTCGGGGAGTGACGCCGGATGCCCCGTTCAGCCCACAGGCGTGCTCAGCAGCCGGCGAGCGCCTCGCCGGTCACCGCGGCCCACGGCTGGGCCAGCAGCGCGAGGGACTCCTCGCCGAGCAGGTCGGCCACCAGGACGCCCTGCACGCACCCGGAGACGGCGTTCCAGACGCCGGTGGCGCCGTCGTCCACCCCGAACCCGCCGTCGAGGAAGGCCTGCACGGCGAGCATCTGCGCCGCGGCGGCCGCTGCCGTGCGCCCGGAGGTGTGGGCGGCCCAGCACGCGTCGTGCATGGCCTCCGACCACGAGCGGGCCAGGGCCGCGTCGCGGGCGCCGCGAGCCCGGGCGGCGTCCACGGCGGCGCGCCAGCGCAGGCGGCCCGGGGCGTCGGTGTGGCGCAGCCCGTCGAGCACCTCGGCCAGCGCCGGGCCCCACGGGGTGCGCGGGTCGGGCGCCAGCTCGAACGTGCCGGGCACGGCGCCGGCGACGGCGCGCTCGTACGGCTCGGACAGGTGGCGCCGCAGCGCCCGGGGCAGCTCGCGGGCGGCGTAGGCGGCCACGGCGGCGTCGGCCAGCACGTCGGCGGCCAGGGCCCGGTCGAGGGCGGCGTCGCCGTCCCCGGGGTCGCCGCCGAGGTGGTCGTCGTGCCCGCCGAGGGGGTCCATGGCCTCGGTGCGCACCAGGTGCTCGAAGGCGGAGGCGCTGCCCACCATCGAGCGGCGCAGCTGCTCGGCCAGGGCGGCCAGGCGGACCTGCTCACCGGCGGCGACGGCGCCGGCGGCCCCGGCGGTGTCCTGCAGGCGCGGGCCGGCGGCGGCCAGCTCGCGGGCGCGGGCGCCCTCCTCGGCGGCGTGCAGGGGGTCCGCCGAGGGGTCGGAGGTGCGCAGCGGGTGGTGCGCGGCCAGCAGCGCCCGCTCGGCGGGTCCGCTGCGCAGGGCCGCGACGACCACCCCGGCGGCCTGGCGGCCACCGGGCAGCCGGACCAGGTCGTAACCGAGGGTGGCGGCGCTGGTCAGGGTGTACGGCACACGGTCAGGGTGCCTCGCTCTGCGTGACGACGCGATCCCCGCTCACCCGTCCGTCGCAGCGGAGGGTGAGCGGGGACCAGCGGTGTGTGCTCCGTCAGTGACCCGGACGGGTGGTGTCGGGCACCGGGTGGTTTCAGCCGGTGACGGCGCGCTGCACGTCGAGGGCGAGCAGCAGCCGGCCCTCGGTCTTGTAGGCGCCGCGGATGAGGTCGCGCACCTCCCCGTCCAGGGTGTCCGGGACGGGCTCGAAGCTGCGGTCGTCGAGCTCGACGACGTCGGCGATCGAGTCGACCAGCAGGCTGATGGACTCCCCGTGCAGCCGCACGACGATGTTCACCGCCTCCTGGCCCTCGGGGCGCGCCGGCAGGGACAGCCGCGCCCGCAGGTCGATGGCGGTGACGACCTCGCCGCGCAGGTTGATCAGCCCGGCGATGGCCTCGCTGTGCAGCGGGACGCGGGTCACCTTCTGGGCCCGCAGCACCTCCTGCACCTGCTCGACCTCCAGGCCGTACAGGGCCCCGGCCAGCTCGAAGGTCAGCATCCGGGTCGCGACCGGGGCGGCGGTGGCGACGGCGGTCCTGGTGCTCACGTCAGACCTCCACGGTCTCGGTCAGGGCGGCGGTGTGGGAGAAGAACGCCGGGTCGGCGGTGAGGATCGCGGCGCGCACGTCGAGCATCTCCGTGACGCGGTCGGCGATGACGGCCGAGCCGAGCAGGCCGTGGTCGTCGATGTCGGACAGCACCGAGGCGCTGGAGCCGTCGACGACGTCGAGGATGGACTCCACGACGATGGCCACGCTGCGCCCGCCCTGGCGCGGGTCGGCGTAGACGACGACCTCCAGGTCGGTGCGGTCCGCCTCGGCGAAGGCGCCGAGGTAGCGGTCCAGGCGCACGATGGGCAGGATCTCCCCGCGGTACTGGACCACCTCGCGCGAGCCGACGGTCTCCACGCTGGAGGCGGCGATGCGCTCCAGGCGGGTGACCATGTCGAGCGGGATGGCCACCTGGCGCCCGCCGCCGATGCCCGCCACGAGCAGCCGCTCGCCGGTGCCCGCGGTGGTCGCGGCGCGGTCGTCGCGGGCCATCTCGAGGCGCTCGGCGGTCACGCCCCGCAGGGCGCGGCGGGCCAGGGACTGCACGTCGAGGATCAGCGCGACGGCGCCGTCGCCCAGGATCGTGGCCCCGGAGAACAGGCCCACGGCCTTGAGCTGGTTGCCCAGCGCCTTGACCACGATCTCCTCGGTGTTGAGCACCCTGTCGACCACCAGGCCGAAGCGGCGCCCCTCGGAGGCCAGGACGGCGATGGTGATGCGCTCGCCGCCGTCGGCGCGCACGCTCGGCGTGACGCCCAGGACGTCGGCGAGGTTGACCAGGGGCAGCAGCTCCCCGCGCAGGCGGTAGACGGGCGCGCCGCCGACCTCCTCGAGCAGGCCGGGGTCGGACTCGACGTCGAGGGCCACCAGCTCCTGCAGGTTCACCCGCGGGATGGCGTACTGCTCGGCGCCGGAGACCACCGTGAGCGCCGGCATGATCGCCAGCGTCAGGGGGATGCGCAGGCGGCAGGTGGTGCCGCGGCCGGCGACCGACTCGACCTCGATGGTGCCGCCGATGGCCTCGACGTTGGTCTTGACCACGTCCATGCCCACACCGCGGCCCGAGACGTTGGTGACCGCCGCGGCGGTGGAGAAGCCGGGCGCGAAGATCAGCTGGAGGACGTCGGCGGGCGCCATCCGGTCCAGCACGTCCTGGGTGATGACGCCCTTGCGCACCGCCGAGGCGCCGATGACGGCGGGGTCGATGCCCTTGCCGTCGTCGGAGACCTCCACGACCACCTGGCCGCTCTCGTGGCGGGCGGCCAGGCGCAGGACGCCCTCGCGCGGCTTGCCGGCCGCGACGCGGTCGGCCGGGGCCTCGATGCCGTGGTCGACGGCGTTGCGCACCAGGTGCGTCAGCGGGTCCTTGACGGCCTCGAGCAGCGTGCGGTCCAGCTCGGTCTCGCGGCCCACCATGTCCAGGCGGACCTGGCGCCCGCACTGGGCGCCGAGGTCGCGCACCACGCGCGGCAGCTTGGCCCACAGCGCGTCGATGGGCTGCATGCGCGTCTTCATGACGCCCTCCTGCAGCTCACCGGCGATGAGGTTCAGGCGCTGGGCGGCGCGGGTGAGCTCCAGGTCGTCGGCGAGGGTGGCCACCTGGCGCAGGATCTGGTTGCGGGCCAGCACCAGCTCACCGGTGAGGCGCATGAGGTCGTCGAGGACGTCGACGTCCACGCGGATGGAGGAGTCGGCGGCGCTGCGGCGGTGCTCGCCGTCGTGGGCGGCGGCGGCCGGCGCTGCCGGGGGGGCCGCGGGGGCCTCGGGGCCGGCGGCGGGCGCCGGCGCGGCGGGGGGCGCGGCGACCGGCTCCGGCTCGGGCTCCGGCTCGCTGGCGACGTCGGCGACGGGCTCGGCGGCGACCTCGGCGACGGGCTCGGCAGCGGGCTCGGCGACGGGGACGGCGGCCGGCTCGGTGGCGGCGGCCTTCGCGCGGGCCGGCGCTGCGGGCGCGGCAGCGGTCCCGTCCAGCACCGCCTTGATCTGCGCCACCGTCGGGTCGACGTCGAGGTCGCCCTCGGAGCCGCTGTCCTCCAGGCTCGCGAGCAGGGCGCGGATGGTGTCGACCATCGCCAGCAGCGCGTCGGCGGTGGCCGGGTCCATGACCATGACCCCGTCGCGCAGCTTGGCGAGCAGGTTCTCCCCGACGTGCGCGACGCTCTCCAGCTTGGACAGCGCGAGGAACCCGCTGGTGCCCTTGATGGTGTGGATGGTGCGGAACACGCTCGCCAGGAGCTCGCGCGAGCCGGGGGCCTGCTCCAGGGCCACCAGGTCCCTGTCGAGCTGGTCGAGGTTCTCGTAGCTCTCGACGAGGAACTCGCCGATGATCTCGTCCATGCCGTCCACGCGGCCTCCTCCTCCTGGGTCCGTGCGCCGCTGCGTGCGCCCGCCGCCGTGGCGGGGACCTCGCAGCGGCTTACGAGCACCACATCGGCGGATGTCACTCGCAACCTGAGCGAGTCGCTCCCCGCGCCGCTGGCGGTGACCCGCTCGGCGGTGCGCGGGCGCCGTCTGCCGGACGGTGTACGCCGCTGGGGGCGGGCCCGCTCAACGACGGGGGCGGACCTGCCGATGAGGGGTCATGACCTTCCCCACCACCAGCGCCCGCACCCCCGCGGCGGCCGAGCCGGCCCGGGGCCGCTGGACGCCCGTGCGCCTGGCCGGCGCCGGCCTGGGCTCCGTGTACCTGCTCGTCGGCGCCGTCGGCTTCGTCCTGACCGGCGTGACCTCCTGGTCGATGCACAACAGCGCCACGATCGTGCTGTTCCAGGTCAACCCCATCCACAACGTCGCCCACCTCGGGCTGGGCGCGGCGCTGCTCGTCGGCGCGCTGCTGGGCACCGAGCCCGCGCGCAGCGTCGACCGCCTCGTCGGCTTCGTCTTCCTGCTGCTCGGCCTGGTCGGCCCCCTGCTCATGGGCAGCCACATGGACCCGATCTCCCTGAACAGCCCCGACCACGCCCTGCACTTCGGCACCGCCGCGGTGCTCCTCGGCGTCGTGTGGGCCACCCGCACCCGCCAGAGCTCCTGACGGACCGACCGAGCCACCAGCCGCAGGAGGCCGCCGTGAGCCAGCCGACCACCCCGCCCGCGCCCGGCCCCGCGCCGACCACCGGAGCCCTCCGGCGGCTGCGGGCGGGCGCGGCCGGCCTGGTGCACCGCGCCTCCGCCCAGACCCCCGTCATCGTCAAGGTGGGCGGCCCGGTGCTGGCCGTCTCCCTGGGCATGGCCCTCTACCTCGAGGGCGCCCTGGACACGAAGGCCTGCAACGGTGCCCCCGCGTGCACCGAGCTGAGCCAGCAGGTCTCCCTGGTCACCACCGACGGCACCGCGCTGCTGCTCGTGGTGCTCTGGCTGGTGTTCATCGCCTTCGTCGGCCGGCGCACCAAGCGGCTGGCCGAGGTCGCCCGCCGCGTCGCCGAGGGCGACCTCACCGCCCGCGTGGGCGGCGGCCCGCTGACCACCGACCCCGCCCGGCCCCCGCGCGACGAGCTGATGGTGGTCGGCGGGCAGTTCGACAGGATGCTCGACACCCTGGTGCAGGAGCAGCAGCGGCTGCGGGGCCTGACCGACGAGCTCGAGCACCGCGCCACCCACGACGAGCTCACCGGCCTGGGCAACCGCCAGCTGCTGCTGCGCCAGCTCGGCGACCTGCTCGCCCAGCCGCGCAGCACCCCCCTGGCCGTGGTGGAGGTCGAGCTGGACGACCTCGCCACCCTCGACGCCACCCTCGGCCACGACGTCGCCGAGCTCGTGGTCGCCACCACCGCGCTGCGCCTGTCGGCCGCGGTCCGCGGCGACGAGCGCGTCGTGCGCACCTCCGCGTCGGTCTTCGCCGTGCTGGTGGAGGACGTCCCCGACGACGCCGACGCCGCGGCCATCGCCGCGCGGCTGCTGGAGGCGGTCGACCAGCCCGTCGACGTCGACGGCGCCACCATCGTGCTCAGCGCCTGCGCCGGGGCCGTGCTGCACCGCCCCGGCGACCAGCGCAGCGCCGAGGACGTCCTGCAGGACGTCGCGCTGGCGCTGCACGCCGCCCAGCGCAGCGGCACCGGGCCCGCCGCATCCTCCCGCACCGCGCTGTACACCCCGCGGCTGCGCGAGGAGGTGCTGGAGCGCGCCCGCACCGCCGACGAGCTGCGGGCCTCCCTGGCCGGGCTGCCCAGCGCCGGTGACCTGCTCGTGCACTACCAGCCCTACGCCCTGCTGGGAGACCCCTCGCGCGTGGCCGGCTTCGAGGCCCTGGTGCGCTGGAGCCACCCCCAGCGCGGCCTGGTCTCCCCGGTGGAGTTCGTGCCGGTGGCCGAGGAGGTCGGGCTGATCCGGCCGATCGGCCTGCGGGTGCTGCAGGACGCCGCCGCGCGCTCGGCGGCCTGGCACGCCCTCGACCCGACCCGCAGCTGGACCACCAGCGTCAACCTGTCCCCGCAGCAGCTGCTCGACGTCGACCTGGTCCACCGCGTGCGCGACGTGCTGGCCAGCACGGGCCTGGCGCCGCACCTGCTCACCCTGGAGCTGACCGAGACCGCGATGATGCTCGACCTGGACGGCGCCGCGCGCCGGCTGCAGGCGCTGCGCGACCTCGGCGTGGGCATCGCCATCGACGACTTCGGGACCGGCTCCTCCTCCCTGTCCTACCTGCACCAGCTGCCGGTGGACGTGGTGAAGCTGGACCGGGCGTTCATCTCCCGCCTCGAGGACGACGCGACGTCGCTGGCGATGGTGCGCGCGGTGCTCGACATCGCCTCCGCCCTGGGCCTGACCACCATCGCCGAGGGGATCGAGACCCCCGGGCAGCTGCGCATCCTCGGTGAGCTGGGCTGCGACAAGGCGCAGGGCTACCTGCTCTCCCGCCCCGTGCCCCAGGACGTCGCGCAGGACCTGCTGCTCGGCGTGCGCGCCCTGGGCGCCGGCGCCCCCGCCGCCGCCGCTGCTCAGGCCCCGGCGGCCGTGGTCCCCGCTCCCCGGCCGCAGCCGCGGTGAGCGGCGACCCCCCTGCCGCACCGGGGACGCGCCGGGCGCCGGCGCTCGCGGCGGCGCGCAGCCTCGGTGTGATCGGGCTGCTCTCCTCGGCGTTCGTGCTCGCCTCCACCCTCGCCCCCGGGCTGGCCACCGACCGCACCGGGGTGCGCTGGGTCTGCCTGACCACGGCCCTGCTGGCCGCGGCGATGTTCCTGCCCGCCTGGGGCCGGCTCCCCGCGCGCGCCACGCTGGTCATGGTGCCGCCGGGGCTGGCGCTCATCGCCGTGCACAACACCGTCGGCGGCGACGACCCCTACCGCTACGGCGTCTTCTTCCTGCTGCTGTTCGTGTGGCTCGGTGCCCACCACCCGCGGTGGACCTCGCTGAGCGCGGCGCCCCTGGCGCTGGTCGCCTACACCGTCCCGCTGCTGCTGCTGGGCCACCCGGCCGCGGCGTGGACGGCGGTGTACGCCGTCCCGGTGTTCGTGGTGGTCGGCGAGGTCATCGCCGCCCGCTCGCGGGCGCTGGGGCGCGCCAACGCCGAGCTGCGCCGCCTGGCCCACACCGACCCCCTCACCGGCCTGCTGGACCGGCGCGCCTTCACGACGTCCGCGGAGCGGCTGCGCGCCGGCGGTGAGACCGGCGTGCTGGTCGCCTTCCTCGACCTCGACGGCTTCAAGCCGGTCAACGACACCCTCGGGCACGCCGCCGGCGACGCCCTGCTGCAGCGCATCGCCGCCTACCTGGTCAGCGACGTGCGCAGCGGTGACCTGGTGGGCCGCCTGGGCGGGGACGAGTTCGGCCTGCTCCTGCGCGGCACGTCGGCCGCCGACGCCGGGGCCGTGGTGCAGCGCCTGTCGGCGGCCGTGCTGGAGGCCTCGCCCCCGGGGCTGCCGGTGGGCGCCAGCGTGGGCCTGGCGCACCTGGACGACCACCCCGACGTGGAGGCGGCGCTGCGCGCGGCCGACACCGCGATGTACCGCGCCAAGCGCGCCGCGCAGGCGCGCTCGGAGGCCGGGGCGGCCGCCGCGGCGGGCGAGCGCTCCACCCCCTGAGCGGAGGGCGTGGGATTCGAACCCACGGACTGGCAGGACCAGTCAGCAGTTTTCAAGACTGCCCCGTTCGGCCGCTCCGGCAGCCCTCCTCGACGGGCCCCATCCTGCCCCACGCCCGCCCTGCCGGGTGCTCGACCGCGCGGGCCTCAGAAGGACGTGCCGTGCTGGGGCTCCCGCGGCCCCAGCAGCGCCGCGGACAGGCGCGCCAGCACGGCGGGGTCGTCGGCCCGCACCAGGCCCGCGCGGGCCAGCGGCGCCAGCCGGGTCCCGCCCAGGTAGGCGGCCGAGAGGGCCGCGACCCCGAGGGTGGCGTCGGCGGCCGCGCCGGTGCGCGTGCACTGCGCGCCGTCCGGCCCGCCGCGCAGGCGGACCCGGGCGGAGGCGTCCACGCCGCCCAGGCCGCCGTCGTCGACGACCTCCAGGACGACGTCGACCTCCGCCGCGTAGCGGCGGGCGGCCAGGGCCGCGGGGACGTCGAGCAGCCGCGCCCACGCCCCGTCCTCCAGGCCGGTGGTGGTGACGGCGCGGGGGTCGGTGAGCAGGTGGGGCAGGGCGTCGTCGAGGGGGACGGCGCGGGTGGAGACGACGTCCTCGACCAGGTCGAGGGCCAGCAGCGAGCGCCACAGGGAGGCGTGCGCCGCCGGTGTGGTGGCGCACAGGTCCACGACGCGGGCGGTGCTGCCGTCGTCGAAGGCCCGGTAGGTGGCGTACCCGTCGGGGTGGACGAGCACGAACAGCTCCGTGCCGCCGGAGCGGTGGCCGGGGGTGTCGGCCAGCAGCCAGTCCCACCACGCGCCGCTGCGCGAGAGGGCCCCGGGCACCAGCCCGCACCAGCGCTCGTGCACCTCCGCCAGGTGCGCCCGGGCCGCCTGCACCGTCGCGTGGCGCGCCGCGTGCGGGCCGGCCAGCGCCTCGGCGGCCGGAGTGAGGCGGGCCCGGCGCCGGTCGACGCGCACGGAGCGGTCGGTGGTGGCCGCGCCGTAGCCGAAGCGGCCGTAGATGGTGGCCTCGCTGGCGGTCAGCAGGGCCAGCGGCGCTCCCTGCTCGACCAGGCCGGCGTGCAGGTCGGCGAGCATCCGGCGCAGCAGCCCGCGACGGCGCTGGTGCAGCGCGACCGCCACCCACGTGACGCCGGGCACCTCCAGCCGGGCGCCACCGGGCACGGTCATCGTGAAGGCGTAGCTGCCGGCGCCGCCGACCAGGGCGTCCGGTCCGTCGGCGCCCGGCTCGACGGCCACCACGAAGCGCCCCGGCTCGATGACGCCGCTCATCGCGGTGAAGTCGGCGTCCTCCCAGGTCGCCCCGAAGGCGCGGCCGTCGAGCACCCGCAGGGCCGGCAGGTCCTCGGCGGTCGCGCGGCGCAGGACGGGCTCGGCGGGGCCGCCGGGGGGCGCGGAGGAGCTCACGCGGGCGAGCCTGGCAGCCGCGCCGTGCCCGGCGCCAACCCCTTTTCCCCCGGGGTCGTGGACGTCGCCGGCCCCACCGGCCGGGATGGAGATGGGGGCTCCCGGCGTTGCCCTGGGTGGACGGACGCCGCGCGCCCGACGCGGCGCGCAGGACGGAGGAGCAGTGCTGGCACCGCAGGACCTGTACGAGGTGGTCGACGAGCCCACCGCTGCGCCGCAGGGCGGCTCGCAGCAGGGACCGGTGCTCGTGCACGCGCTCACCGGCTTCGTCGACGCCGGCGCGGCCTCGCAGCTGGTCGCGACCCACCTGCTGGGGCGGCTGGAGTCGCGGGTCCTCGCGCGCTTCGACGTCGACCTGCTGCACGACTACCGCGGCCGTCGCCCGCCGATGACCTTCAGCGGCGACAGGTTCGACGACGTCGACCTCCCCGAGCTGGTCCTTCACGAGGTGCGCGACGAGGCGGGCACCCCGTTCCTGCTGCTGGCCGGTTCCGAGCCGGACCTGCACTGGCAGCGCTTCGCCACCGCGGTGCACCAGCTGGCGCAGCGCGCCGGCGCGCGCCTGGCGGTCTCCCTGCAGGGCATCCCGTGGGCCGCGCCGCACACCCGGCCCGCGGCGCTGACCGCGCACGCCAGCGACCGCGCGCTCATCGCGGGCCGTCCGCGGTGGTTCGACGCCGTCGTCGTCCCCGGCCACGCCGGCGCCTTCGTCGAGCTGTCCCTGGCGCGCGCCGGGCTGCCCTCGATGGGCTTCTCGGTGCACGTGCCGCACTACCTCGGCTCCACCACCTTCCCCCCGTCGGCGGTGGCGCTGCTGGAGGCGCTGTCCCAGGCGACCGGCCTGCAGCTGGACCAGGCGCTGGCGGAGCTGGCCTCCACGGGCGTGGAGGTGCTGGCCCAGGTCGACGAGCAGGTGGCGGCCTCGGCCGAGACCCGCGAGGCGGTCACGGCCCTGGAGCGCCAGTACGACGCGGTGGCCGCCGGGCGCGGCCTGAGCGGGCCGTCGCTGGTCTCCCCGCACCTGCCCGAGGACGAGGTCGCCGACGGCGACGAGCTGGCCGCCCAGCTGGAGGCCTTCCTGCGCGCCGTGGACAGCTCCGACGGCAGCGGCGGCGCCCCCGAGGGTCAGGACGGCCCGGCCGCCGGCTCCTGAGGCTGCTCGCCGGCACCGTCGGCACCGCCGGCGGGCCCCGGCCGGCGCGCCGGCACCACCCGGGCGGGCACGCCCACGGCCGTCGCGCCGTCGGGCACGTCCACCAGGACGACGGCGCCGGCGCCCACGCGGGCGTCGTCGCCCACGCGCACGGCGCCGAGCACCGTGGCCCCGGCGCCGAGGACCACCCGGTCGCCGACGGTGGGGTGGCGGCGCCCCTGCTGCTCGCCCTGGAGCCCGCTGACCCGGCCCCCGAGCGTGGTGCCGTGGTACATGAGCACGTCGTCGCCGACGACGGCGGTCTCGCCGATCACCACGCCCATGCCGTGGTCGATGACGATCCGCCGGCCCAGCCGCGCCGCGGGGTGCACCTCCACCCCGGTGCGCCGCCGCGCCCAGTGGGACACCAGCCGCGCGGGCAGGTACCACCCCGGGCCGCGCCGCCACAGGGCGTGCGCGGCGCGGTGGGCCCACAGGGCGTGCAGCCCGGGGGCGGTGAGCACCACCTCGAGGCGGGAGCGGGCGGCGGGGTCGCGCAGCAGCACCGCGTCGACGTCCTCGCGCACCCGCTCCCGCCACGACGGCTGGGGCTGCTGGGTCACCGGGGGGTCGCCAGCGTCACTGCATGAGGTCGCTGTAGAGGACCGTGGACAGGTACCGCTCTCCGAAGCTGGGGATGACCACGACGACGAGCTTCCCCTCCATGTCCGAGCGGCTGGCGACGTCCACGGCCGCCTTGAGCGCGGCGCCGGAGGACAGTCCCGCGAGGATCCCCTCCTCCGCGGCGGCGCGGCGGGCCCAGGCGACGGAGGTGTCGACGTCGACGTCGACCACCTCGTCGTACACGGACGTGTCGAGCACCTCGGGCACGAAGTTGGGGCCGATGCCCTGGATCTTGTGAGGGCCCGGCTGCCCGCCGTTGAGGACGGGCGACTCCGCCGGCTCCACGGCGACCACGCGCAGGCCGGGCTTGCGCGCCTTGAGCACCTGCCCGACGCCGGTGATGGTGCCGCCCGTGCCGATGCCGGCGACGACGACGTCGACGCGGCCGTCGGTGTCCTCCCAGATCTCCTCCGCGGTGGTCCGCCGGTGCACCTCGGGGTTGGCGGCGTTGGCGAACTGGCGCACCTGCACCGCGCCCCGCTCCCCTGCGACCTCGACGGCGCGGGCGACCGCGCCCTTCATGCCCTCGCTGCCGGGGGTGAGCACCACCTCGGCGCCGTAGGCCTTGAGCAGCGCCCGGCGCTCCAGGCTCATGGTCTCGGGCATGGTGAGGACGACGCGGTACCCGCGGGCGGCGCCCGCCATGGCCAGGCCGATGCCGGTGTTGCCGCTGGTGGCCTCCACCACGGTCCCGCCCGGCTGCAGCTCCCCCGACGCCTCCGCGGCGTCGAGCATGGCGACGGCGATGCGGTCCTTGACGCTCGCCGACGGGTTGTAGAACTCGAGCTTGGCGACCACCTCGGCCACCGCGCCCTCGGCGAGGCGGTTCAGGCGCACCAGCGGGGTGCGGCCGACCAGCTGCGTGACGTCGTCGTAGATGCGCACGTCCGCATCGAACACCCCCGCCCGCGCGGATCTTCCGCGGGTCCACCCGCAGTACCGACCGGGTGGCCTACCGCCCATGATCACCGTGATCATGGGCGATCGGCCACCCGTCAGGCGGCCAGCTGCTGCACCGCCAGCTGCACGAGCGTCACCAGGGCCTGCTTGGTGGCGGGCCGGGCGCGCGCGTCGGTGTACAGCACGGGCACGTGGTCGGGGACGGCGAGCGCCTCGCGGACGTCGTCCAGCTCGTGGCGGGCGACCCCGTCGAAGCAGTTGACGGCCACGACGAAGGGGATGCCGCGCTGCTCGAAGTAGTCGACGGCGGGGAAGCACTGCTCCAGGCGCTCGGTGTCGACCAGGACGACGGCGCCGATGGCGCCGCGGACGAGGTCGTCCCACATGAACAGGAAGCGGTCCTGGCCGGGGGTGCCGAACAGGTACAGCCACAGGTTGCCCGGCAGCGCGATGCGCCCGAAGTCCATGGCCACGGTGGTCGTGGTCTTGCGGTCGCTGACGCCGCCGGCGTCGTCGACGCCCACGGAGTGCTCCGTCATGGCGGCCTCGGTGCTCAGCGGCTCGATGTCGGACAGGGAGCCGATGAACGTCGTCTTGCCGACCGCGAACCCGCCGGCGATGACGATCTTGACGGTGGTGGGGGCGGCGTCGGGCCCGCTCGCGGCGGTGCTCTCGACGGTGCTGTCAGAGGCTGCTGATGCCATCGAGGACGCTCTCCAGGACGCTGCGGGGGGAGGTGGGCACCCAGTCGCCGGTGCGGCCCGGCGCGCCGGACCGCGACGCGGCGCCCGCGCCGAGCGGGGGGAGGACGGGCGCGTGGACGCGGACGGCGCCGGTGCGCTGCAGGTCCCCGATGACGACCCGCACCACGGGGACGGGCAGGCGCACGTGCGCTGACAGCTCGGCCACCGACAGCCAGCCGGTGGCCGTGAGCTCCAGGATGCTGCGGCACTCGCGGGTCATGCCGGTGGCCGGCGTGCCGAGGGCCTGCACGAGGGCCTCCAGCGGCAGCTCGGTGGCGCTCGGGGCGCGCCGCCCGCCGGTGACGGCGTAGGGGCGGACGGTGGGGAGCTCCTCGCCGTCCTCCTCGGGGTGCCCGTGGCCCGGTCCGGTGGGCACCGCTCACCCCTCCCGGGAGGTGCGTGCGGGTCCGTCCACCGGCAGGGCCGCGCGCATCTCGGCCACGAGCTGCGGGGTCAGCGCCGCGTCGGCGCGCGAGACGAGCATGGCCATCTCGTAGCCGACCAGGCCGACGTCGCACGTGGCGTCGGCCACGACCGCGAGCACCGAGCCGTCCGAGACGCTCATGGTGAACAGGAACAGCTCGTCCATCTCGACGATGGCCTGCCGCACCTCTCCCCCGCGGAGCTGGCGGGCCGCGCCGCGCGTGAGGCTGGACATGCCCGCGACGATCGCCGAGAGCTGGTCGCCCTCGGTGCGGTCGAGGTCGGCGGACATCGCCATGAGCAGCCCGTCGGCGGAGACGGCCAGGGTGTTGCGGGCGCCGGGCACCCGGCGCACGAAGTCGTCCAGCAGCCAGCTGAAGCCGGCGGCGGTGGTCTCCCCTCCCGCCTGCCCCGTGGCCGTGGGGCTGGTCTGGCCGGTCTGAGCTGTCACCGCTCCTCCTTGGTGTGGGTCTCGCTCGGGACGCCCGCGGGCGTGCGGCGGGCTCGGCTCACGCCGCTGGTGTAGCCGGACAGCATGCTGCGGACCTCGGAGGGCTCGCGGCGGCGGGGCGGGTGCTGGGCGGCCGGGCCGCGCGGGGCCGTGGGCGCCGACGACGGCGCCGGGGCCCGCCGGGCCAGCGGCGCCGCGCCGGAGGCGAGCGCGGCCGGCCGGTAGGGCTCGCGCGGGACGCGCCCGGTCTCGAAGGAGGCCAGCGCCGGGGAGACCCCCGTGGCGGGCGGCATGGACCGCAGCGGCCGCAGCGGGGCCCCCGGCTGGGCCAGCCACCCGGCCGAGCGGTCGGCGGAGCGGTCGGCTGGGCGGTCGGCGGCGTGGTCCGGGGCGGTCTCGGAGGCCGTCTCGGAGGCGGCCCCGCCGGTCCGCCCGGAGGGGGCGCGGCGCGGGAGGGCGGCCGGGGAGTCACCGGAGGCGGCGGCCACCGGCGCGAACGGCACGTCGGCGGCCGGCAGCACCAGGCCCGCCGGCAGGCCGACCGGGGCCTGGGCGGCGACGGGCTCGGGCGCCAGGGGAGGGGCGGCCGGGGCGGGCGCCGGGCGCGAGGCGGCCGGCTCCGGCAGCGGGAGCGGCGTGGGAGAGGGCGCGGGTGCTGGTGCGGGCCTCGCGGCGACCTTGCGCTGCTGCCCGGTCCGGGGTCCGCGGACGGCGGTCAGGCGGCCGCTCGCCTCCAGGGCGCGCAGCTCCCGCCGGGTCATGGGCTTCACCTCGGTCGCCTCGGCGGGGCCCTCGGCCGTCGTGGCGGCCGGCGCGGGTCCCGCCACCGGGGACACCGCGGGCGCTCCGGGTGCCTCGGCCGGCTCGTCGGCGGAGGGCCGGCGCGAGAACAGCCCGCGCCGGGGGGCGACGTGGCTGCCGCGGGCGCGCTCGCCCTCGCGGGCCGGCAGCGCCGGGGTCCCACCCGTCAGCGTGGCGGCCGGGGCGTACGGCTCGACCGCGTCGGCCAGGTCCTGCAGGGCGCTGCCCCCGCTCGAGGCTCCCGGTCCTGCGGTGCCGCCGCGGGCCGGCGCCACCGGGGCGAGGGGCGCGCGCAGCGCGGTGAGGTCGATGTCGGCCACCGCGGCCGCGGGCTCCAGCTCACCGCGGCGCGCGGTGAAGGTCCGGAAGACGGCGCTGCGCCGGGCGACGGCGGGGTCGGCGGCCTCGGCCGGCACCTGCTCGCGCTGCGGCTCTCGCACCTCCCCGGCGCTCGCCGGCGCGGGTGCCGTGCCGCCCGCGGGCGGCACCGCAGGCAGCCTGCCCGTCGCGGCGCGGGCGGCCTTCGCGGCCTGGGCCGCCTGCGCGGCGCGGGGGGCGCGGCGGGGCAGGCCGCCGGTGGTCGTGCCTGCCGGCGTCGCGTCCGCGGTGCGAGCGGCGACCGGCTCGGGTGCGCGGGCCGGCAGCGGACCGGGAGCAGCGGCGGGCGCCGTCTCCGGCAGGCGCACGGCGGGGAGGGCGCCGGTGGCGGTGCTGCGCACGGGCAGGGCCGGCTGCGGGGCGCCCGCACCGGGGCCGGCCGCCTGCACCGACCCGGCGAACACCGCCGACGGCAGGGAGACCGCCACCACGGTGCCGCGGACGGCGCCGGCGTGGACCTCCACCGAGGCGCCCAGGCGCCGGGCGATGCGTCCCACCACGAAGTAGCCCAGCTCGGAGGCCCCGACCGCCGCGCTGGCCGACGGGTCGGCCAGACGAGCGGCCACCTCCGCGCGCTGCTCGGGGGTCATGCCGATGCCCTCGTCGGTGACGGTGAGCAGCACCCCGGTGGCCGACGGCGCCGTGGCCACGCGGACCCGGGTGGAGGGGTCGGAGGAGCGGGTGGCGTTCTCGAGCAGCTCCGCCACCAGGTGGGCGGTGGGCAGCGCCAGGTGCCCCAGCACGCCCGGGTCGGCGCCCAGGGCGAGGTCGACCCGGCGGTAGTCCTCGATCTCGCTGGAGGCGGTGCGCACCACGTCGGACAGCGGCATCGGGGCCCGCAGGCGCCGCCCGCTGTCGATGCCGGCCAGCACGAGCAGCGACTCGGCGTTGCGCCGCATCCGCGTGGCGAGGTGGTCGAGGGTGAAGAGGTCCTCCAGCGTGGCGGGGTCCTCCTCGGCGCGCTCGAGGGTGTCGATGAAGGCGAGCTGGCGGTTGAGCAGCGCCTGGTCGCGGCGGGCGACGGTGACGAAGGTGCTGGCGATGGCCGACCGCAGCGCGGCCTGCTCGCGCGCGACCCGGACCGTGGTCGCGTTGACCTCGTTGAAGGCGGCCGCCAGGCGCCCGACCTCGTCGCGGGAGCGGACCGGGATCGGCTCCAGCTCGGCCTCCTGCACCCCCGCGCCCGACCCTTCACCGGAGTGGGCGGCCTCGACCAGGCGGGGCAGGCGCTCGCGCACCTCGCCGGCGGCGCGGGTCAGGGCGCGCAGCGGCTCGGTGATGCCGCGCGCGATGACCAGCGCGATGACCAGCGGGATGAGGACGGCGGCCAGCGCGCCGGCGCCGACCGCGAGCGCCGTGGTGCGCGCGCTGGCGGCCTGGCGGGCGACGGCGTCGGCGCTGGCGGCCGACAGCGCCTGCGCGGAGGGCTCCAGCGCGGTGATCTCAGAGTCCACCGTGGAGCGCCACGCGTCCACCGGGGGCAGCGGGAAGCCGTCGCTGGCGTCCGCCTCCAGGGCGGTGCGCTGCTGGACGAAGGCGACGCCGGGCTGGGGGACCTGCACCCCTGCGCTGCGCGCCAGGCGCACGGCCTCGGCCCGGTTGGTGGCCAGCTGGGCGGAGATGCCGAGCAGGCTGGTGCGCTCGGAGGGGGTGATGCCGTCGCTGCCCTCCAGGGCGCGCGAGCCGACGTCGCGCTCGTCGGCGAGCAGCCCGACCTGCTGCTGCACGGCGCTGGCGGCGCGCAGCGCGTCGGCGGCAGCGGGGCTGGCGTCCTGCGCGAGCGCCCCGGGCAGCTGGCTCTGGGCGCCGATGGCGGTCTCGTAGGTGGCCGAGACCAGGGTGGCGCTCTGCTGGCCGCGGTCGACCAGGGCGCGCACGTCGCGGACCTGGCCGGGGACCTCCAGCGCCGCGGCGACCGCCCGGGAGGGCTCCTCGCTGAGGCGCTCGGTGTCGACCTGCTGCAGGGAGCCGGTGACGCCGCCCAGCAGGGCGTCGGTGTCGGCGCGCGCCTGGGTGAGCTCGGTGGCCGCGGCGGCGTCGCCGTCGAGCACGCGGGTGGAGGCCGTCCGCTCGGCGTCCAGGGCGGCCACCAGGGCCGGTGCGTCGCGCGCGGCGTCCACGGCGCGCTGCAGCGCCGCGGCGTCGCGGGCGGCGGTCAGGCCGCCCCAGGCGAACACCGCGGCCGCGGCCACGAGCACCAGGACCGGCAGGGCCAGCACGGCCAGGATCCGGGACCTGATGCTGAGGTTGCGGACCATGTCCACCTTCCGGGGAGCGAGCTCACGACGAGTGCCGCGGTCACCCGACCGGCCCACTCGGGGGACATACTCCCCCAGGCTCGCGCTCGCGTCGACGGGCCGGTCATGAGCGCGCGGGGAGAGGATGCCCCGGTGCCCACCTCCGGCGGCGCGCAGGAGCTGCGCTGGGGCGCGGTGGTGCCCGCGGGCGGCCGGGGGTCCCGGATGGGAGGGGCTGACAAGCCCGCGCTGCTCCTGGCGGGCCGCCCGCTGCTGGAGCACCTGCTCGACGGCCTGCCCGCGGGGGTCCCCGCCGCCGTGGTGGGCCCGCCCCGCCGGCTGGGGCTGCGGGTGGCGCGCCCGCTGCTGTGGTGCCGGGAGGACCCGCCGGGCGGCGGGCCCGCCGCGGCGCTGGCGGCCGGCGCCCTGGCCCTGCTCGCCGCGGGCGAGGGTGCTGACGACGGCGACGGCGCCGGCGGCGCGGGCAGCGCCGAGGGCGGCCCGCTGGACGTCGTCGTCGTCCTGCCCGGAGACGCCCCGCGCGCCGGCCTGGCCGCCAGCGCCCTGCTGGAGGCGCTGGCGGCCAGTCCGGGCGCTGCGTCGGCGGTGGCCGTGGACGGCGGGGGGCGGCGGCAGGTGCTGGTGGCCGCCCACCGGGCCGGGCCGCTGCGCGAGCGCGTCGCGCGCGCCGCCGGGGCGGCGGGTCCCGCCGGCCTGGCGGGGCTGGCGGCGGCGCGCCTGCTGCCGGGCGCGGCCGAGCTCGTGGAGGTCGCGGTCGCGCCGGCGCTGCTGCTCGACGTCGACGTGCCCGCCGACCTGGCCCGGCTCGGCCGGGCGCGCGAGGCGGGCCCTGCGTAGGGTCGAACGCGTGCGTGCGGTGCTGGTCGCCTCCCCCGGGGGCCCGGAGGTGCTGGAGCTGGCCGAGGTGCCGGACCCGGAGCCCGGTCCGGGTGAGGTGCTGCTCGACGTCGTCGCCTCGGGCGTGAACCGCGCCGACCTCATGCAGCGCCAGGGGCTCTACCCGCCCCCGCCGGGAGCCAGCGAGGTGCTCGGCCTGGAGGTCTCCGGCGTCGTGGCGGCCCTGGGCGATGGCGTCGAGGACGCCTCCGAGCTGCGCGTGGGCGACGAGGTGTGCGCGCTGCTGGCCGGCGGGGGCTGCGCCGAGCGCGCGGTGGTTCCGGCGGGCCAGGTGATGCCGGTGCCCGCCGGTGTCGACCTCGTCGACGCCGCCGCGCTGCCGGAGGTGGCGGCCACCGTGTGGTCGACGGTGTTCATGGGCGCCGGGCTGCGCCCCGGTGAGGTGCTGCTCGTGCACGGCGGCGGCAGCGGCGTCGGCACGATGGCGGTGCAGCTGGCCCGCCAGGCCGGGGCCGTGGTCGCGGTGACCGCCGGCAGCGAGCGCAAGCTGCGCGCCTGCGCCGAGCTGGGCGCCACGGTGCTCGTCGACTACACCCGCTCCGACTTCGTCGAGGAGGTCCGCGCGGCGACCGGCGGGCGCGGGGCCGACGTCGTCCTCGACGTCGTCGGGGGCCCCTACCTGGAGCGCAACCTGCGCGTGCTCGCCCTCGGCGGCCGGCTGGTGCACCTCGGGATGCAGGGCGGGCGGCGCGGCGAGGTCGACCTCGGCCTGCTCACCTCCCGGCGGCTGTCGATGCTGGGCAGCACGCTGCGCGCCCGGCCGGTGGACGGGCCCGACGGCAAGGCGGCGATCTGCGCGAGCGTGGTCGAGCACGTCTGGCCGCTGGTGGCCGAGGGCGAGGTGCGCCCCGTGGTCTCCGAGCGGGTGGTGGTGCCGCGGTCGCCGTCGGCCGGTGAGCCGGTGGACGCGGTGAGGAGGGCGCACGCCGACCTGGAGGCGGGTGCGCACGTCGGCAAGGTCCTGCTGGTCTGGGAGGGGAGCGTGCGGTGAGCGAGCAGTCGGGTGCCCGGGACGGTCAGGGCGGTCAGCAGGGGGGTGGGGAGCCCGTGGTGGTGGTCTCCGGCACGGCGCTGTCCTCCGCCGGCGGGGAGGACTCCGATGCGGCGCGCGCCGTGGGCAGCGTTGAGCAGCCGGCCAAGGTGATGCGGATCGGCAGCATGGTGCGCCAGCTGCTGGAGGAGGTCCGCGGGGCCCCGCTCGACGAGGCGGGCCGGGCGCGCCTGGCGCAGGTGCACGAGCGGTCCCTGGCCGAGCTGGAGGACGGGCTCAGCCCGGAGCTGGTGGAGGAGCTGCGGCGCATCTCCCTGCCCTTCGGGCAGGGCGAGACCCCCTCCGACGCCGAGCTGCGCATCGCCCAGGCGCAGCTGGTCGGCTGGCTGGAGGGGCTCTTCCACGGCATCCAGACCGCGCTGGTGGCCCAGCAGATGGCCGCCCGCTCCCAGCTGGAGCAGATGCGGCGCGCGCTGCCCCCCGGCCAGGGCGGTCCCGGCGGCCCGGGCCAGCCGCCCACCTCGACCGGCCAGTACCTCTAGCCGAGCGGGCCGGCGGTGCCGGGACGCAGGCGCTGGCGCGACGTCCTCGCGCGCCGCTCCCCGGACGACCTCGAGCTGGGCGAGGGCGGGGTCTGGCGCCGCCTGCACGACAGGTTCCGCCGCGCCGTCGACAGGTACCACCAGCTGCTCGAGGGGGTCCCGGACGGCGCGCTGCGCGACGCCCTGGAGCTCTGCGGGGCCCGGCTGGCCGCCTGCCTGGACGAGGTGCGCGCCGCGTGCGCGGCCGAGCAGGCGGCCAGCCCCAGCGCCTCCCTGGAGGTGCCCGGGGGCGCCGCCGGGGAGCACCACGCCCGCCTGTCGCGGGCGGCCACGCTCGCGGCGCAGGCCGCGGAGGCGGTGACGATGGCGCGCGTGCGCGCCCGCTCCGACCCCTCCGTGCTGGCCGACCCCGCCGGGGCGGGAGCCGCCGAGCGCGCCGTGGCGCAGGTGGAGGCCCTCGTCAGGGGGTGAGCGGGCCGTGCCGCCCGTCGTCGCCCGCCGCACGGGGTCGGAGGACCGGTGGAGGCGCAGGTGGAGGCGCTGCTCAGGGCGTGAGCTCGAGCAGCCGCTCGAGCACCTGCGCCACGCCGTCCTCCTCGCAGGGGGGCGCGGTGGCGCGGGCCGCGGCGAGCACGTCGGGGTGGGCGCCGCCCACGGCGTAGGAGTGCCCGGCCCAGCGCAGCATCGGCAGGTCGTTGGGCATGTCGCCGAAGGCGGCGACGTCGGCGGCCGGCACGCCGAGGCCGGCGGCGAGCTCGGCGAGCGCGCTGGCCTTGCTCACGCCGCGCGCCGAGACCTCCACCAGGCCGTCCATGCCGGAGTGGGTGGGCTCGACGAGGTGCCCGGCGGCGCGCTGGACGACGTCGAGGAGCCGGTCCGGCGGCGTGCTCTCCTCGCGCAGCAGCAGCTTCACCACGCCGGGGTCGTCGGCGAGCAGCTCGGGCAGCTCCCCCACGACCGCGCTGCGGCGCGCGTCGTAGCGGGGCACGTAGGCGGGCTCGTGCCGGAAGCCGGCGAGGGTCTCCAGCGCGGCGGAGACGCCGGGCAGCTCGCGGCGCACGGCCGGCACGGCCTGCAGCACCGCCTCCGCGGGCACCGTGCGCGAGCCGATGACGGCTCCCGAGGCGAGGTCGAAGGTGATGGCGCCGTTGGCGCAGACCACGACGACGGGGCCGAAGGCGTCGGTGAGGTCGACCACCCAGCGCGGCGGCCTGCCGGTGACGGCCACGACGTGGACGCCCGCCCGGCGGCAGGCCTCGAACGCGGCGCGGGTGCGCGCGGAGATGCTCCCGTCGGCCCGCACGACGGTGCCGTCGAGGTCGGTGGCGACCAGCCTCACGCCCACGGCGCACCCGCGTCCCCGCCGCTGGCAGCGCTCACGACGCCGCCCGCACCAGCAGGCCCTCGAGCACGTCGGCGAGGCCGTCCTCCTCCACCGGCGCGGTGACCTCGTCGGCCGCCTCGCGCACCTCGGCGGGTCCCTGGCCCATCGCGACCCCGCGCGCCGCCCAGCGCAGCATCTCGACGTCGTTGCGCCCGTCCCCGACGGCGAGGGTGGCGCTGGGCGGCACCCCCAGGCGCGCCCTGACGGGCTCCAGGGCGCTGGCCTTGGTGACCCCCAGCGGGGCGAGGTCGAGCCAGGCGGTCCACCCGACGGCGTAGTTGACCCCGTGGAGGCCGACGCGGCCCACGAGCTCCACGAAGTCGGCGGTCGTGTGCTCGGGGCTGCGGACCACCACGCGCGTGGCGCGCTGCCCCGCGAGCTGGGCGAAGTCGACGGCGCGCAGGGCGCCGTCCAGCTCCCCCTCGGGGAAGGCGCCCGCCACCAGGACGCCGCCGTCGGCGACCTCCACGGCGAAGGCGGCCCCGGGCAGCTCGCGGTGCAGCAGCTGCAGCGCGTCGGCCGGGTCGAAGGTCACCACGTCGACCAGCTCGCTGCCGCCGGGCAGCGAGGCGTCCAGCCGGGCGGTGACGGCGCCGTTGCTGCAGACGACGTAGCCGGTGTCGAGCCCGAGCGCCTCGAGGACGGGCCGGGTCGAGGTCAGCGAGCGGCCGGTGGCGATGACGACGTGGTGGCCGGCGGCGGCCACGGCCCGCACGGCGTCGCGGACGCGGTCGGACAGGCCCAGGTCGTGGTCGACGACCGTCCCGTCGACGTCGAGGGCCACGAGCACCGTCCCAGCCTACGAGGCGGCCGCTGCCCCGCCCTCGGCGACGGGTACGGCGACTGGTGCGGCTGCGGCAGCGGCAGGACGCGGGGGCAGCTCCCCCGACCCCCGCTCGATGAGGCGCAGCGGCACCTGCTCGTGCACCGGCGGTCGCCGGTCGCCGTCGATGCGGGCGAAGAGCAGCTCCGCGGCGCGGGTGCCGATCGCCTCGACGTCCTGCTCCAGGACCGTCAGGGGCGGGCTGAAGGCGTCGGCGCCGGCCAGGTCGTCCACGGCGGCGTAGGCGAGGTCGCGCAGGCCCAGGCGGGCCATCGCCGAGGCCAGGCCCATGGTCACGCGGGCGACGCCGGACAGGACCGCCGTGATGGCGCCGTCCGGCCCGGAGGGGCCGGCCGGGTCGGTCAGCTCGCGCAGCACGGCCACGGCGCGCTCGGCGGTCTCGCTGGGCAGGTAGCCGAGCCAGGTCGAGCGCGGCTCGAGGCCCGCCTGCCGCATGGCCGCCTCGTAGCCGCGGCGCCGCAGCTGCACGGTGGTCGCCGCGGGCCCGGAGCCGACGAAGAGGACGCGCCGGTGACCGCGGGCGAGCAGGTGCTCGGTGAGCAGCCGCCCGGCGGCCTCGTTGTCGATGCCGACGGTGTCGGAGTACGTGCTCGGGGCCGGTGCGTCCACCTGCACCACCGGCAGCTCCTCGGCGAGCGCGGCGAGGTAGCCCTCGGGCGCGCCGGCGGTGCCGGTGGCGACCACGAGCCCGGCGACGCTGCGGGACAGCAGCGGCTCGACGGCCTCCTCCTCCGAGCGCCCGGAGCCCGCGCAGGTGATGACCACCCCGTAGCCGCGCTCGTGCGCGGCCTGCTCGACGCGGGCGACGATGCGCCCGAAGAAGGGGATGGTGAAGTCCTCCACGGCCACCCCGATGGCCGTGTCCTTGCCGCGGCGCAGCGTGCGCGCCTGGCGGTTGACGGAGTAGCCCAGCTCGCGGGCGGCCCGGCGCACGCGCTCGGAGAGCTCGTCGGTGACGCCGGCCCCGCCGTGCAGCACCCGCGAGACGGTGGAGGCGCTGGTGCCGGCCGCCGCGGCCACGTCGACCAGCGTGGCCCGGGTGGCGCGCGCCGGCGGGCGCGCCGCGGGGCGCGCGAGGCCCTGGGCCGCCGCGGCGGCCGGGGCGGCCGGGTCTGCCATGCCCGACACCTTCCCCGACGGGCGCCGCGCCGTCACGTCCGGGCCCCGCTGCTCACACCGGCGGGCGCGTCAGCCCCGCCCGAGGCGCTGCAGGGTGGCCCGGGCGCCGTCGGCGTGCAGGCCGTCCAGGGCGGCGAGGTAGGCGGTGGTGAAGCGCTCGTCGTCGGCCAGGTCGCCGAACAGCTCGCGGTCCCTGACGAAGGCGAGCGGGTCCTCGCCCAGCTGGCGCTGCGCGGCGGCCATGACCCGCTCCCTGCGCCGGTCGACCACGGTGATGGGCTCGCCGTGCTCGTCGACGCCCTCGGCGTAGCGGGCCCAGCTGGCGATGACCGCCGCCGCCCGGTGCACGTCGCGGCCGGCGTCCAGGTCGGCGCGCACCACCGGCACGAGCCACTTGGGGATGCGGTCGGAGCTCTCCGCCGCCAGCCGGGCGGTGGTGTCGCGCACGTGCGGGTTGCCGAAGCGCTCCTCGAGGGTGTCCTTGTACTCCTCCAGGTCCACCCCCGGCACGGGCGCGAGCGTGGGGGTGGCCTCGGCGTCCATGTAGGCGCGCACGAACGGCTTGAGGTCCGCGTCGGTGGCGGCGCCGTCGACCAGCTCGTGGTCGAGCAGCCGGCCGAAGTAGGCCAGCGCCTGGTGGCTGGCGTTGAGCAGCCGCAGCTTCATGAGCTCGTACGGCTCGACGTCGGGGACCACCTGCACGCCGACCTCCTCCAGCGGAGGGCGCCCGGCGCCGAAGGAGTCCTCCAGGGCCCACTGGGTGAACGGCTCGCACACCACGGGCCAGGCGTCGGCGACGCCGAACTCCCGCTCCACCAGCGCGACGTCGTCGGGGGTGGTCGCCGGGGTGATCCTGTCGACCATGGAGTTGGGGAAGCGCACGTGCTCGCGCACCCAGGTCCCCAGCGACTCCTCGCGCAGGTCGGCGAACGCCGAGAACGCCGTCCTCGCGAGGTGCCCGTTGCCCTGCAGGTTGTCGCAGCTCATCACCGTGAACGGCTCCAGGCCGCGGTCCCGGCGGCGCACGAGCGCCTCGACGACGAGTCCGAACACCGTGGTGAGCTTCCCCGCGTCGGACCCGGCGGCGGCGTCGGCGGCCACCGCGGGCGTGTCGGTGAGGAAGTCCCCGGTGATGTCGTCGAGGTTGTAGCCGCCCTCGGTGACCGTCAGCGAGACGATCCGCGTGGTGGGGGCCGCCAGCTTCTCCACCACCGCCTCGGGGTCGTCGGGGGCGAAGAGGTACTCCACCACCGAGCCGATGACGCGCGGCTCCAGGGAGCCGTCGGGGTGCTTGAGCACCAGGGTGTACAGCCGGTCCTGGGCGGCCATGGTGTCGCGCATGCGCGCGTCCCCGGGCAGCACCCCCACCCCGCAGATCCCGTAGTCCCTGGCGGCCTCGAAGTCCTCGGTGAGCAGCCTGTCGAGGTAGGCCGCCTGGTGGGCGCGGTGGAAGCCGCCCACCCCGAAGTGGACGACGCCGGCCGTCACCGCCGACCTGTCGTAGCCGGGCACCGGCACCCGCGAGGCCACCTCGGCGAGGTTGTGGGCGTTCAGCGCGGTGACGTCGTCGGGCATCGGTGCCTCCGGGGAGGGTGGTGGGCGGGTCGGGGGCGGCGGCGCCCCGGTGGTCTGCGGGCGCAGCCTCGCGGCAGGCGCTGGTCGGCGTCCAGCGCCTGCCGGGCGGCGGGCGCCGGGGGCTACTTGACGGCGCCGAGGGAGAGGCCCTGCACCAGCTTGTCCTGGGCGGCGAAGCCCGCGGCCAGCACCGGCAGGGAGATGACGACGGCGGCCGCGCACACCTGCGCCAGGAACAGGCCCTGGCTGGTGGCGAAGCTGGTGAGGAACACCGGGGAGGTGCCGGCGACGATGCCGGTCAGCGTGCGGGCGAGCAGCAGCTCGTTCCAGCTGAAGATGAAGCAGATCAGCGAGGTGGCCGCGATCCCCGGCAGCGCCACCGGGGCCACCACCGAGCGCAGCATGGTGATGAGCCCGGCGCCGTCGAGCTGGGCCGCCTCCATCATCTCCACCGGCACCTCCGCCAGGAAGCTGCGCATCATCCACACCGCGATCGGCAGGTTCATGGCGGTGTAGAGCAGGACGAGCAGGTTGATGTTGTCCAGCAGGCCGGTGTTCTTGGCGAAGAGGAACAGCGGGAGGATGCCGGCCACGATCGGCAGGAACTTGGTGGACAGGAAGAAGAACAGGACGTCGGTCCACTTCTTCACCGGCTTGATGCTCAGCGCGTAGGCCGCGGGGATGGCCAGCACCAGGACGAGCAGGGTGGACAGCACCGACGCGGTGAGGCTGTTGATGAGCGGCGGCCACGGGGTGCGCCCGCCGTCGGCCCCGAAGAAGGCGCGGTAGCCGTCCAGCGTCAGCGGCGCCAGGACGGACGGCGGGTTGGTGGCGGCGTCGGTCTCGGAGTGGAACGACGTCAGCAGCATGAACAGCACCGGCGCGGCGAAGAGCAGCCCGACCGCCCAGGCGACCACGCCCCAGGCGGGGTGGCCCCTGGACTCCACGCTGCGGCGCTTCTTCGGGCGCGGGCCCTTGAAGGAGGTGGCGGCGACGGCGGGGTTGGTGTGGGTGCTCATCGGCCGGTCTCCTCGTCGAACAGGCTGGACACGGTGCGCAGCGCGAAGGTGGCGATGATGAGGGTGCCGATGACGACGACGACGCCCTGCGCCGAGGCGAGCCCGTAGTTCTGCTGCTGGAAGAAGGTCGCGTAGATCGTGTACGGCAGGTTGGCGGTGCCCAGGGCGCCGGCGGTCATGATGAAGACGGCGTCGAAGGCCTGGACGATGTAGATGGAGCCCAGCAGGCCGCCCAGCTCGAGGTAGCGGCGCAGGTGCGGGAACGTGATGTAGCGGAAGATCTGCCAGGAGCCGGCGCCGTCCATGCGGGCCGCCTCGACCACGTCGCCGGGCTTGGACTGCAGGCCCGCCAGCAGGATGAGCATCATGAACGGGGTCCACTGCCAGATGAGCGCCAGCTCGATGGACAGCAGGGGGTAGTTGCTCAGCCAGGCCGGCTGCGGCGGGCTGTCGGACCCGAAGATCCCCCAGATCCAGGTCAGCACGCCGTTGAGCAGGCCGTAGCCGGAGTTGAGGATGCCGTGCTTCCACAGCAGCGCGGCGGCCACCGGCACCACGAGGAACGGCGCGATCATCATCGTGCGCACCGCGCCGCGGCCGATGAACTTCCGGTCGAGCAGCAGCGCGATCGCGGTGCCGAGCACGAGGCTGACCAGGACGACGGTGGCCGTCAGCAGGATCGTGGTGAGCACCGCCTGGCGCAGCGCCGGGTTGGTGAAGACCTGGGCGTAGTTGTCGAAGCCGGTGAAGCCGATCTGGTCGGGCCGCAGCGCCCGGTAGTCCATGAAGGAGATGACGATCGTCGCGAGGAAGGGCAGCTGGGTCGCGGCGATCGTGAAGACGAGGGCCGGCAGCAGCGGGATCCTGCGGCGCCTCGCCTCTCGCCGGTCGCGGGCCGCCTGGCCCTGGGGGGCCTGGTAGGTCGTCCTCTGCTCGGGGGTCAGCTCCGACGCCGGCCCGGGGGCAGCTGGTGCAGCGGTGCTCATCGTGGGTCCTTCTTCCGCCGGTCGCAGACTCGAGGGGTCTTCCGGGGGCCCCCGCCCGCCCCGGCCTCGGGGCGCGGGGCGGGCGGGAGCGGTACCGCTAGGAGGTGCGGCTCACTTGTTGGCGTCGGCTGCTGCCTGCGCCAGGGGCTGGCCTGCGTCGAGGGCCTGCTGGACGGTCTGCTGGCCGGCGATGGCAGCGCTCACGCCCTGGGAGACCTGCGTGGCCATGCCCGCGAACTCCGGGATGGCGACGAACTGGATGCCGGGCGCCGGACGGGGCTGCACGCCGGGGTTGTTCGGGTCCGCCGAGCTGATCGCGTTCTCCGTGGCCTCGTAGAAGGCCTGCGCGGAGGCCTGGTAGTCGGGGTTCTCGTAGGTGGAGGAGCGCTTGCCGGCGGGGACGCTGGACCAGCCGATCTGCTCGCCGACCAGCTCCTCGTACTCCTTGCTCGAGGCCCAGGAGATGAACTCCCACGCGTCGTCCTTCTTCTGCGAGGCTTCCTGGATCGCGAAGGCCCAGCTGTACAGCCAGCCCGAGGAGGCGGTGTCGCGGACCGGGGCGGGGACGTAGCCGACCTTGCCCTGGACCGGGGAGCCGTCGGCCTCCAGCGAGCCGGCGGCCGAGGTCGCGTCGTACCACATGGCCACGCCGCCCTGGGTCATGGCGTTGAGGCACTCGGTGAAGCCGGCGTTGGCCGCGTCGGGCTCGCCGTGCTGCTGCACCAGGTCGACGTAGAACTGCGTGGCCTCGACGAACGGCGGGGCGTTGACCTGGGCGTTCCAGTCCTCGTCGAACCAGGTGCCCCCGAAGGTGTTGACCACGGTGGTCAGCGGCGCGAAGACCTGGCCCCAGCCGGACTGCCCGCGCAGGCAGATGCCCTTCATGCCGGGCTGCGCGCCGTCGACCTGCGCGGCGAGCTGGGCGACCTCGTCCCAGGTGGGCTTCTCGGGCATGGTCAGGCCCGCCTGCTCGAAGACGTCGGTGCGGTACATGAGGAAGGAGCTCTCGCCGTAGAAGGGCTGGGCGTACTGGGAGCCGTCCTCGCCCTTGAGGCCGTCGGCGATCGGCCCGAGGATGTCGTCCTGGTCGAAGTCGCTGTCCTCGGCGACGTAGTCGTCCAGGTTGGCGATCCACCCGTTCTTCGAGAAGAACGGGGTCTCGTAGTTGGAGATGGTCGCGACGTCGTACTGGCCGGCCTGGCTGGAGAAGTCGGTCTGGATGCTGTCGCGGACGTCGTTCTCGGGCAGCACCGTGTAGTTCACGGTGATGCCGGTCTCGGCGGTGAAGTTGTCGGCGGTGAGCTTCTGCAGGTCCTCCATCTGCGGGTTGTTCACCATGATCACGTTGATGGAGCGGTCGCCTCCGCCCCCGCTCTCACCGGAGCTGCTCGTCGAGCCTCCGCCCGCGCCGGCGCACCCGGCCGTCATCACGGCCAGGCCCGCCGCAGCGGCGATGGAGGCGAGGACACGTCGTCGTGCTGCCATGGGGAGACCTTCTTCCTCGGAGGGCACCGGCGCCGGCGGCGCCGGGGTGTGTCGGCCAGCGGGTCGGGGGTGCGCCGGCAGCTGCGCCGGGCGCGGGTGGCGCGGCCCACCCCCGGGGGTGCCGGGTGGTGACCTCGCGCCGCGGGGGTCTGGGGAGGGCCGTCCCACCGGCTCTCCCGTCGACGTCGTCGTCGTGGTGCGCAGGAGTCTGCCGCCGTTCTGCAAACGTTGTCAACGGCGACCTCGGTAACGAACTGGTCACGGGCTCCCGCCTGGTCGAGGCCCGGCCGGGTGTGCTCCCATGGGCGCCGCGAGGCCGCGAGCGGAGGGGGCACAGGTGCGTGCAGCGTTCCTGCCGGGAGGCAGCAGGGTCGAGCTGAGGGAGGTGCCCGACCCCGTCCCGGGGCACGGCCAGGTGCTGCTGGCGGTGCGCGCCTCCACCATCTGCGGCTCGGACCTGCGGGCGATCTACCGCGAGCACCTCGGGGAGGGCCCGGAGGCCTACCAGGGGGTGGTCGGCGGCCACGAACCCGCGGGACGCGTCGTCGCCGTGGGCACCGGGGTGCACCGGATCGGCGTCGGAGACCGCGTGGTCGTCTACCACATCAGCGGCTGCGGGCAGTGCGACGAGTGCCGCCGCGGCTACCAGATCTCCTGCACCGGCGCGGGCAGGGCCGCCTACGGGTGGCAGCGCGACGGCGGCCACGCCGACCTGCTGCTCGCCGAGGAGCGCGACCTGCTCGTCCTGCCCGAGCAGCTGAGCTTCCTCGACGGCGCCGTCGTGGCGTGCGGCTTCGGCACCGCCTACGAGGCGCTGTGCCGGGTGGGCGTCTCCGGGCGGGACCGGGTGCTCGTCACCGGGCTCGGCCCCGTGGGGTGCGCCGTCGGGCTCCTGGCGAAGGCGCTGGGGTCGCCGCTGGTGGTGGGCACCGACCCGAGCCCCGCCCGGCGCGCGCTGGCGCTGCAGCTGGGTGCCGTGGACGAGGCCGTCGCCGGCGCCGACGACGAGCTCGACGCGCTGCTCGACGGCCCCGGTGGTGGCGCGGAGGTCGCGGTGGACTGCTCCGGCAACGGCCGCGGCCAGCTGACCGCGCTGCGCCACACCCGCCGCTGGGGCCGCGCCGCCCTGGTCGGGGAGGGCGGGCAGCTGGCCGTGGACGTCTCGGAGGTGCTCATCCACCGCCAGCTGACCGTGCACGGCTCGTGGGTGACCTCCACCGGGCGCATGAGCGAGCTGCTGACCGACCTGGCCCGCTGGGACCTGCACCCCGAGCGTCTGGTCACCGACACCTTCGGCATCGAGGACGCCGCCCGCGCCTACGAGGTGGCCGACGCCGCGGCCGGCGGCAAGGTGGGCATCACCTGGCCCGACGTCCCGGGCGCCTGACCGCGGGCCCTGGACGCCGGGGGGCCGGCCGCCGGTGCCGCGGGGGCGGGGAAGCAGCCGGGGCGCCGCGGCGTTGGCCGCAGCGTGGGACCGGGCCGGACAGCGCTGCTCGGGCTGGGCGTCCTGATCGGCTCCGCGGTCCCGTTCGTCCCCACCGGCGAGGTCGTCAGCGCCGCGGCGACCCTGGCGTCCGGCTCGTGGCCGGACCTCGTGGCCGTCTTCGCCGTGGTCCTGGTGGCCTCGGTGCTCGGTGACAGCGCCCTGCTGCTGGGCGCCGGGACGCTCTCGCGCCGGGTCACCCCCGCGCAGCGCGCCTGGCTGGGCAGCCGGCGCCTGGCACCGGCGGTGCGCCGCGCCCGCGCCGGCATCGCCTCCCACGCCCCGCAGGCGGTGCTCACCGGACGGCTGGTGCCCGGCGGGCGCGCACCAGTGATCATCGCGCTCGGTGTCGCGAGGTACCCCGTGGGCCGCTTCATGGCCGCCGACGCCCTCGCGTGCGGCGCCTGGGCCGCCACCTACGTCGCGCTGGGCGCCGTCGGCGGCCACCTGTCGGGCCACCCCGTGCTGGGCGTGGCGGTGGCGGTGGTGTGCGCCGCCGCGCTCGGCCTGGCGGTCTCCCGCGTGCAGCGGGTGCGCGGGCGGCGCCGCACGTCCCCCACGGCCTGAGCTCCGCCGGGCGGCAGCCCGGCGCGCAGCCCCACCGCAGGTGGTGGACACCTCGAGGAGGCGCTCCGCAGCCGGAGCTCCATGATCGTGTGGCGGTCCCGAGCCGGGCGTGGCAACGTCGTGACCGCTGTCACACCGGCCGCGTTCAGTTTCGAGCGCAGGTGCTCCGGAGGACGGCCGCGCCGGGAGGCCCAGTGTCGCACGCGCTCCGCGCCGGGCCGCTGCCCGGGCCTGCGCCCCACGGCCCACCCACTTCCCGCTGACGGTCCCCGGCACCACTGCTCGTCCTCGGGCGGTGTGCCACTGACCCGCCGTCACCAGCACCCGCCGTCCGGGCCCAGCGCCCGGGCGGGTGCGCCCCTCGTCCCCAACCACCGACCACCTGGAGGTCCCCGTGTCCATCCCCGCTGACCGCCCGCGCACAGACGTGCTGAGCGAGCCCCTGACCACCGGTACCTCGACGGGCGCGACCGCCGTCGGGTCGCCCTCTGGAGACCACCGGCTGACCGGTGGGGCCAGCGGCTCTGGCAGCGGCACGAAGGACACCGCCAAGCAGGAGGCCGCCGGCGTGGCCTCCGAGGCCGCCGACCAGGGCAAGCGGGTCGCCGGGACCGCGGCCGACCAGGCCTCCCAGGTCGCCTCCGAGGCCGGCCGCCAGGCCAAGGACCTCTACCACCAGACCCGCGGCCAGCTCGCCGGGCAGGTCTCCACCGGGCAGCGCCAGGCCGCCTCCGGCCTGGGCGCCCTCGCCGAGGAGCTCAGGGGGCTGGCCGAGGGGCGCGCCGGCAGCGGCGTGGCCACCGACCTCGTCCACCAGGCCTCCCAGCGCGTCGAGGCCGTCGGGACGTGGCTGGAGCGGCGCGAGCCCTCCGACGTCCTGCGCGAGGTCGAGGGCTTCGCCCGCCGCCGCCCGGTGGCGTTCCTGGCGATCGCCGCGGGTGTGGGCCTGGTCGCCGGGCGCCTGACCCGCGGGCTCGCCGCCGCGGCCCAGGACCAGGGCACCGGCGCAGGCAGTGCCCCTGCGAGCACGGCGCCGGGCACCTACGCCTCCGACACCACGTACGCGTCGACGAGGTCCTCCACCGTGCCCGCGGCGACCCCGGTCCGGCCCGCCCCCGCCCTGGCCACCGAGGACTTCGACGTCACCGAGGAGCCCCTCACCGGCGGTCCTGCCGCCGGCGGGCGCACCGGCGCCCCCACGGGCGGGGTGCCCGGCTGGGACGAGCCCCTGCGATGAGCCACGCCCCCGACCTGGGACCCACTGCCGGCGCCGGGCAGCGGTCCTCCTACGAGGCCACCGGCGAGCGCACGAGCATCGGCCAGCTCTTCTCCTCGGTCACCGAGGACCTGTCCACCCTGGTCCGCCAGGAGATCGCCCTGGCCAAGGCCGAGGCCACGCAGTCGGCCACCCGCGCTGGCAAGGGCGCGGGCCTGCTGGCCGGCGCTGGCGTCTCGGGCCACTTCGTCCTGCTGTTCCTGTCCATCGCCCTGTGGTGGGGACTGGGGAACGCGATCGGGCGCGGCTGGTCCGCGCTGGTCGTCGCGGTCGTGTGGGCCGTCATCGCCGCCGTGCTCGCGCTGCGCGGCCGCTCCGAGCTCCGCGCCGTGCGGGGCCTGCCCCAGACCACCAGCACCCTGCAGCAGGTGCCCAGCGCCCTGAAGGGCCACGAGGAGGAGAACCACCGATGAGCACCCCGTACACCGACCCCGCCACGGGCGTCGTGGACTCCGACGACCCCGCCGTCCTGCGCGCGCAGATCGACGCGACCCGGGCCCGGATGAGCGAGGACGTCAACGCCCTCACCGACTACGCGGCCCCCTCCAACGTGGCCCACCGCCAGGCCGAGAAGGTCAAGGGCAAGGTGAGCGGCGCCGTCGGCGGTGTGCGCGACCGCGTCATGGGCACGGCCTCCGACACGACCGGGGCTGCCGGGAGCGCGGTCTCGTCCGCGGCGTCCAGCGTCGGGGGCGCCGTGCACGACGCCCCCGGTGCCGCGGTGAGCGGCACGCGGGGCAACCCGCTGGCCGCGGGCCTCATCGCCCTGGGCGCGGGCTGGCTGATCGGCTCCCTGCTGCCGGCCAGCTCCAAGGAGGCCCAGGCGGCCTCGGCGGTGAAGGAGCACGCCAGCACCGTCACCCAGCCGCTCGCCCACGCCGCGCAGGAGGTGGCGGGCAACCTCAAGGAGCCCGCGGCCCAGGCCGCTCAGTCCGTCAAGGAGACCGCGGCCGACGCCGCGGCCACCGTCAAGGACGAGGGCACCGACGCCGCGCGCAGCACCCAGGAGCGCACGGCCGCCGCGAAGGACGCGGTGCAGAGCAGCCGTTCCTGATCACAGCAGCCGGTCGTGACGACGCCCGTGGTGGCGCCGTCGCGGCGGGTCACGGGCCGTCAGCGGTCCCGGTGCGCGGTCCCCGACCGCGTCCGGGTCGCTGACGGCCCGCTGCTCAGCCCCCGACGACGGGTGAGCCGCAGCTCCAGACCTCCGTGCCGCCGCGCACCGCGGCGGTGAAGCGCGGCCCGCTGGGCCACGGGACGTCCTCGCGCAGCGGGAGGCCGTGCTCGTCGTCCAGCGGGAGCCCCATGGAGTGCACGGCGGCCGACCACGGCTCCCCGGCCTCGATGCGCCGCAGCGCCCCGAGGCCGGTCCCGGCGCCCTCGAGGAGGTCGAGGACGGCCACCAGGGAGTCGGTGAACAGCACGCCGAGGGCGCCAGCGGTGGCACCGTCGCCACCGCTGGCCGACGTGCAGTGGGGCACCAGCCACGCGGTGCGGCCGCGTGCGGCCCCCGTGAGGCGCCGCATCGCCCGCGCGCGCAGGGCGCCCTCGGCGGCCGGTGCACCGGCCGCCGGCCGGTCGTCGGCAGCGGCGTCGAGCAGGGCGCGGTGCTCCGGGCGGAGCATCTCGCGCAGCGGCACGGCGGACAGGTCCCCGCCTGGGGCGGCACCGGCCGGGAGCCGCAGGGTGCCGCGTCGCAGGCCCGTCACCACCAGCCGCTGGCGCTGCGCGGCCGAGCCGTCGACCAGCTCCACCGCCGCGGGGCGCAGGGTCCGGCGGACCTCGGCCTCCCAGGCGCGCACGTCGCGCTGGGCCGCGGGAGGTGCGGCGGCGGGGGTGGGTGCGGCGCTGGGGGCGCTGGTGGTGGCGGGCGGGGCGAGGATCGTCATGCGGTTCTCCTCCGGCTCGGTGAGCGTCCTGGCGAGGATGGGGCACGCAGGTGCTCCGCCGGCAGGGCCGGACGCGTCAACTTCGGCGGTTCTTGCGCCGCCGTCAGGAAGCACGGGGGTCGCGGCAGAGCGGTGCTGCTGGCGCGGGGGTGCTGCGGAGCCGCCGGCGCAGCACGGGCCGGTCAGCTCGTGGGGTCGGGCCGTCCCCGCGGCGTGCAGATGCACACCCGGTCACCGCAAGCGTCGGTGAGCACCGTGAAGGCCGGTGCCGCTGAGGCGTCGACCGCGGCGCCGGCCGCCGCCACGGCCGCCACGAGGTCGTCCGCGGCCTCGGCGGCCACGCTCACGTCGAGGTGCCACCGGCTGGGAGCCGGGGTCGGGGTGCGCTGGAACCAGACGCTGGGGCCGCGGTCGTGCGGGTCGTGCAGGGCGTCGGGGTCGCCCGCGCGCCGGACGTAGCCCAGCGCGGTGGCCCACACGCCGCTGACCGCGTCGGGGTCGGCGGTGTCCAGCGCCAGCTCCAGGGAGCGCGGCAGCGACGGCTCGGCCCGTGCGCCGAGGTCGGCGGCGAGCCGGGAGGTGCGCTCGGCCGCCGCGACGTCGAGGGCCGTGACGCGCCAGCCGGCGCTGTGCGTGGTCCAGCTGCAGAAGACGAGGTCGTAGCGCCAGTCCAGGCTGGGGTGGTGGTCCAGCTCCTCGGCGAGCGCCCCGACGCCGGCCACCAGCTGCAGCGCCACCGCGGGCGAGGGAGCGCGGAAGGCCGTGCGCAGCGCCCCGAGCCGCCCGCGCCAGTCGGGCAGGCGCCGGAGGGCGGCGTCCGAGGCGTCGGCGTCCAGCGGCGAGCGGTCCACGCCCGCAGGGTAAGGAGGCCGCTTCAGCGGGAGGGCCCCCGGACCCCCCGCTGGCGGGCCAGCGCCACGGCCTCGGACCTGTCCTGCACCCCCAGCGCCGCCACGAGGTCGGAGACGTGGTTCTGGACCGTCTTGAGGCTCAGTCCCAGCCGGGCCGCGACGGCGGCGTTGGAGGCCCCACCGGCGGCGAGGCGGAGCACCTGCACCTGACGGGGCGTGAGCTCGGGCAGCAGCGCCTCCGGCGCCGGGGCTGTGGCGCTGGCGGACACGACGAAGCCCGCCACGCCGGGGTCGAAGATGAGCTGGCCCGCGGCCACCGCGCTCACGGCCCGCAGCACCTCCTCGGCGGGCGCGTCCTTGAGCAGGTACCCGCGAGCGCCCGCGGCAAGGGCGGCGCGCAGGAGCACCGGGTCGCGGTGCATCGTCAGCACCAGCACGGCGGTGCCGGGCACCGCCCGCACCACCTCCTGCGCGGCGGCGACCCCGCCGCCGGGCATGCGCAGGTCGAGGACGGCCACGTCGGGCCGGTGGGCCCGGCACGCCGCGACGGCGCCGTCGGCGTCCTCCGCCTCGGCGACCACCGCGAAGCCGCCGGCCCCGGTGAGCAGGCCGCGCAGGCCGCGGCGCACGAGCGGGTGGTCGTCCGCGACCACCACGCGCAGCGGCTCCCCCGCCTCGGCCGTGACGGGCGTCACGGCGAGCCCGCCCGCGCGGCGGCCGGCCGGCGGACGGGCCGCTCGACGTCGCGCCCGCCGTCCTGCTCTACCGCCTCGACCGCCTCGACGACCTCCACCGGCCGTCCGCGGGGCGCGACCGCCGGGGCCCCGGCGGTGACCGGGAGCACCAGCTCCACCCGGGTGCCCCGCTCCCCGGCAGACAGCACCTCGCAGGCCCCGCCGAGCGCTGCTGCCCGCTCCCTCATCGACCGCAGGCCCACGCCCCCCACGTAGGGCGGCCGCCCGGCGCCGTCGTCGTCGACCAGCAGGTGCAGGTCGTGGCGCGACCGCTCGAGGGCGACGACGACCCGGGCGGCCCGCGCGTGGCGCCGGGCGTTGGTCACCGCCTCGACGGCGACGAGGTAGGCGGCCTCGGCCACCGCGGCCGGCAGGCCGTCTCCGCCGTCCTCCAGCCCCGCCCCGGCGCGCACCACCACCGCCGGAGCACCGCGCCCGACCTCGGCGGCGTGCTCGCGCAGGGCCGCGACGAGGCCGGAGGTGACCAGGGCGGACGGCCCCAGCCCCTCGATGAGCCGCCGCACCTCGGCGGTGGCCTGCAGCAGCGCGCTCTCGACCTCCTCCGCCGCGCTCGCCGAGCAGGGACCCGGCCCCAGGCGCAGCCCCGCCGCCGCCATCCGCGCCCCCGCCAGCAGCGGGCCGACGACGTCGTGCAGGTCGCGGCCCATGCGGGCCCGCTCCTCCGCGGCCGCCCTCACGGCGCGGTCGCGGGCGCGCTCCAGCTCGCGCTCGCGCTGGAAGCCGCCGAGGGTGTGCGCGACCTGCTCGGCGAGCAGGTCCAGCAGGCGGCGGTCCGCCGGGGACCACGGCTCGCCCGGCGACCGGGGACTCACCAGCAGGGAGCCCACGAGCTGGCCGCCGTGGACCAGCGGCACGTGCAGGGCCGAGGGGTCGTGCGAGCCGTCTCCGGTGCTCGCGAGCAGGGTGCCCTCCCCCAGGACCTCGCTGCGCAGCTGCACCTGCGGTGAGCGCAGCGCGCCCGCCACCGCCGCCACGGCGCGCTGCGCTGCGGACCCGGCGTCCACGGCCTGCTCGACCTCGCGCCGCAGCGAGGTCAGCGCCGCCACCGGGTCGTC
The DNA here is from genome assembly GCF_052644995.1 of Quadrisphaera sp. KR29. Lineage (NCBI taxonomy): Bacteria > Bacillati > Actinomycetota > Actinomycetes > Kineosporiales > Kineosporiaceae > Quadrisphaera > Quadrisphaera sp. KR29. Next base: position 192,252 of record NZ_JBQXXG010000004.1, on the reverse strand, counting down.
GAGGTCGCCCAGGAGGCGACGGCGCACGAGCCGGCGCGCTGCCCGGCGGCCGGGCTCGAGCAGCAGCGCGGTGGCCGTCGCGGCGACGACGGGCGCCACCACCGGCGGGGCCTGCGCCAGCAGCGCCCCCATGACCAGGACGAGCGCGGCCGAGAGCAGGGTCAGCGCCGAGACGGCGGTGGCCGCCAGGGCGACCCGCCGCAGCGAGAGCCCCCACAGCCGGTGGCGGACCACGGCGACGGCCACCGCCGCCACGAGCCCCGCCGGCCAGGCGCTCAGGAGGAACCCCGCGACAGCCGGGGTGAGCCAGTCGCTGACCAGGTAGGCGGCCACGGCCGCCACCAGGACCAGCCCCACCAGGCCCGTCTGCTGGCGGTGCAGCGGCCCACCGCGCCTCCAGCGCAGCACGGCCCCCGCGACCGCCACCACCGAGGCCACCGCCCAGCACGCCTGGCCGGCGGCCCCGAGCAAGGAGGAGGCCGCCGGGGCGGCCCAGGGCACGAGGAGCTCGCTGTCGGGCCACAGCAGGTGCGACGGGGCCAGCACCGCCGACGCCGTGAGCGAGGCCGCCGCCACCGCGGCCGGCAGGAGCGCCCAGCGCCACCGCCGGGAGGGCAGGCGCCCGTCGGGGAAGACGAGCGGCAGCACCAGCAGCAGGGGGAGCACGAGCAGGGGCCAGGACGCCAGCGAGGCCACCCGCAGCAGGCCCGCCGCCCCCGACGCCGGCGAGGCCCCGGGCGGCAGGGGGCCGGCGGTCGCGTCGGCCAGGAGCCAGGCCGCCGAGGAGCAGGCCTGGGTGAGCGCGCTGACCAGCAGGACGCTCCCGACCACCCGGCTGGCCGGACGGGCGACGAGCAGGGCGGCCGCGCTCGACAGCGCGGCCAGGACCAGCGCCTGCCCGGCGGCGCCGGCGACCACCCCGGGGTCGGCCGTCCCCGGCAGCAGCGCTGCCAGGAGGACGGCCGGCACCCCGAGCACCCCGGACGCGACCGCTGCGACGGCTGTGACGCGCACCGCTCCCCCTCCCGCCGGCCGGCGGCGGTGCCGGCCGCCTCAGCCTGCCGCGGTGGCCCGTGCCGCGGAAGGTCCCCGGGAGGCCCGGACGGCACCGGTGACCAGGAGCACGGCGAGGACGCCGTAGACAGCGCTCAGGCCCCCCACCGGCACCAGGACGGCCGTCACGATCCCCAGGGCGAGCAGCGCGCCCGAGGTCCAGTGCAGGGACAGGCGGCGGCGGTTCAGGACGACGGCAGCCCCCAGCAGCACCGGCGCCAGGTAGATGCCGTAGAGGACCAGCTGGAGGGGAGCCAGGGCGGCGGGCAGCTCACCGCGCCCCAGCAGCGGCCCCCAGACCACGGCCGTCGCCGCGCTCAGCAGGTGGGCGCCGGCGACGGCGAGCGCCACCGCGGCCGCGACCGCTCCGGTGCGGCCGAGCTGGCGGCGCCGCGGCGCCCACAGCAGCACCAGGCCGGCCGGCAGCAGGGTGTAGTACGCCATGACGGTGGTCAGCCCCACCCACTGCGGGGGGTCGAAGGCACCGGAGCCGAGCAGCGCCATGTGGGTGTCGGACAGCGCGGCCCCGCCGAGCAGGAGCGCCGCGGACGCGACCACCAGCCGGTGGTCGGCGCCGTCCGGGGGGTCGAGCGGGCGCTCGTGCGGGCGCTGGGGTGAGCGGTCAGCGGGACGAGCGGTCGGGCGAGCGGTCATCGGGACCTCCGTGGGCCGGGCCCCGCCGGCGCGGGGCTGCAACCCGACGGTGCGCCCGCGCCTTCCCGGTCCACCAGCGCCCGGTTCCCGGTGCGCGGGGAAGCGACCGGGGAGGACGCCTCAGCGGACCGGCTCGAGGACCTCCAGACCCCCCATGAACGGCCGCAGCGCCGCCGGCACCACGACCGAGCCGTCGGGCTGCTGGTGGTTCTCCAGGATGGCGACCAGCCACCGGGTCGTCGCCAGGGTCCCGTTCAGCGTGGCCACCGGCCGCGTGCCCTCCTCGCTGCGCTCGCGCACCGCCAGGCGCCGCGCCTGGAAGGTGGTGCAGTTCGACGTCGAGGTCAGCTCGCGGTAGCGGCCCTGCGAGGGCACCCACCCCTCGCAGTCGAACTTGCGGGCGGCGCTCGTCCCGAGGTCCCCGGCGGCCACGTCGATGACGCGGTAGGGCACCTCGACGGCCTGCAGGACCTCCTCCTCCCAGCCGAGCAGGCGCTCGTGCTCGGCAGCGGCGTCCTCCAGGCGGCAGAAGCTGAACATCTCCACCTTGTGGAACTGGTGGACGCGGATGATCCCGCGGGTGTCGCGCCCGTGGCTGCCGGCCTCGCGCCGGTAGCAGGCCGACCAGCCGGCGTAGCGGCGCGGCCCGGCTGACAGGTCGAGGATCTCGTCGGCGTGGTAGCCGGCCAGCGCCACCTCGGAGGTGCCCACGAGGTAGAGGTCGTCCGCGGCGAGGCGGTAGACCTCGTCGGCGTGCTCGCCGAGGAAGCCGGTGCCGGCCATGACCTCGGGCTTGACGAGCGTGGGGGTGATCATGGGGCTGAAGCCGTTGGCCACGGCGCGGTCGACGGCGAGGTTGAGCAGCGCCAGCTCCAGGCGGGCGCCCACGCCCGTGAGGAAGTAGAAGCGCGAGCCCGAGACCTTGGCGCCGCGCTCGACGTCGATGGCGCCCAGCAGCTCGCCCAGCTCCAGGTGGTCCCGGGGCGCCTCCAGCGCCGGCGGGGTGCCGACCTCGCGCAGCACCACGTAGTCGTCCTCGCCACCGGCGGGCGCGCCCTGCACGACGTTGGCCAGGGTGCGCAGGAGCCTGTCGAACTCCGCGCCCTGCGCGTCGGCCTCGGCGGCAGCCGCCTTCGCCTGCTCGGCGAGCTGCTTGGCGCGGGCCAGCAGCGCGGCCTTCTCCTCGCCGGCCGCCTGCGCGACCTGCTTGCCGAGGGCCTTCTGCTCGGCGCGCAGCCCCTCGGAGGCCGTCATGGCCGTCCGGCGCGACGCGTCGGCCGCCAGCACGGCGTCGACGACGCCCTCGTCGGCTCCGCGGGCGCGCTGGCTGGCGCGCACCGCCTCGGGGTCATCGCGCAGGAGGCGCACGTCGATCACCCCGTGAAGACTAGTCGCGCGCCGCTCCCGCCTGCCGAGCGCGTCCGGCGCCGATACCGTGCGCCTCGTGACGACGACCGAGCTGATCTCCCTGGTCGTCGCCCTCCTGGCGCTGGTGCTGGCGCTCGTCGCGACGACGGTCGCGGTGCAGCTGCGCCGCAGCATCGCCGAGCGGATCGCCCAGCGCGCCGCGGCGCTGGAGCGCACGGCCCCCGACCGGCGCCCGCTGGCCGCCGTCGTCGTCAACCCCACCAAGGTCGGTGACCCCGGCGCGGTGCGGACCGCCCTCGACCGGGCCTGCCGCGACCTGGAGTGGCGCGAGCCGCTGTGGCTGGAGACCACCGCGGAGGACCCGGGCACCAGCCAGGCCCGGCGGGCGCTGGCCGCCGGGGCCGACGTGGTCGTGGCCTTCGGCGGTGACGGCACCGTGCGCCGGGTGGCCTCGGTGCTCGCGGGAACCGGCACGCCGCTGGGCCTGGTGCCCGCGGGCACGGGCAACCTGCTGGCCCGCAACCTCGACGTGGTGACCTCGCGCGCCGCGGAGATCGCGCCGGACGACGTCGAGGCGGCCATGCGCGTGGTGCTCTCCGGCACCGACCGCCGCATCGACGTCGGGTGGATCTCGCTGGAGCGGCCCGGCGCCGAGCGGGCCGAGGCCGAGGAGTGCTTCCTGGTGATGGCGGGGATGGGCTTCGACGCCGAGATCATGGCGAACGCCCCGGAGGCCCTCAAGGCCAAGGTGGGTCCGGCCGCCTACTTCGTCTCGGGGCTGCAGCGCTTCAACGGCGACAGGGTCCGCATGGACATCACCGTGGACGGCGTGCCCCACCGGCGCCGGGTGCGCACCGCCGTGGTCGGCAACGTCGGCCGGGTCCAGGGCGGGCTGGCGCTCATGCCCGACGCCGAGGTCGACGACGGCTACCTCGACGTCCTGGCCATCGGCCCGCGCGGGGTGGTCGGGTGGCTCGACGTCGCCGGGCGGGTCATCACCCGCCGCACGTGGGGCGACCAGCGCCTCGCGCACTGGCGGGGCCAGCGGATCGACCTGGAGGCCGAGCAGCCCCAGGAGGCACAGATCGACGGCGACCCGATCGGGGAGGTCCAGGCGATGAGGATCCGCGTGGACGAGGAGGCGCTCGTCGTGCGCGTCTCCAGCCGGGCGCCCCGCCGGGCGTCGGCCGCCAGGGCCCGCCTGCGCCGCTCCGCGCGCCGCTGACCGCACCGCCGGGCGCGCCGACGGCCTACTCGGAGGGCTCCCCGTGCTCCAGCAGCTCGGTCAGCCACCGCCGGGCCGCGGTGAAGTCGCGGTCCGCGGTGCCCGCCGGCGGCACCGGCGCCAGCCCGTCGGCGCGCGGGTAGGAGCCGAGGTAGCGCACCCGGGGGCACACCCGGTGCAGGCCCATGAGGGCCTCGGAGACGCGCGGGTCGGCGACGTGGCCCTCGCAGTCGATCGAGAAGGTGTAGCGCCCCAGCTCGGTGCCCTGCGGGCGGGACTCGATCCGGGTGAGGTTGATGCCGCGGGTGGCGAACTGCTCCAGCAGCTCCAGCAGCGCACCCGACCGGTCCTCGGCCAGCGACGCGGCCACCGTGGTCTTGTCCGAGCCGGTGGGCGGCGGGGGGGCGGCCGGACGGCTCACCACCACGAAGCGGGTCACGGCGCCGGCGTTGTCGGCGACGTCGTCGGCGAGCACCTCCAGGCCGGCGGCGGCCGCGGCGGGAGCGGCGCACAGGGCGGCGTCGTAGGGGGCCCCGCCGGCACCGGCGCCGGCGAGGACCTGCGCGGCGGCGGCGGTGGACAGGGCGGGCACCACCACCGCCCGCGGCAGGTGCCGGGCCACCCAGCCGCGGCACTGCGCGAGGGCGTGGGGGTGGCTGCCGACCCGGCGGACGTCGGCCAGCGCGGTGCCGGGTCGCACCGCCAGCACGAACGACACCGGCACGAGCACCTCGGCGCGGATGGACAGGGGCCGCCCGGCCCCCAGGGCGTCCAGGGTGGAGGTGACCCCGCCCTCGACGGAGTTCTCGATGGGGACGACGGCGAGGTCGGCCTCCCCCTCGCGCACGGCCGCCAGCGCGGCGTCGACGCTGGCCACGGGGGTGCGCTCGGCGCCCTCGGCGCCGGGGGCCCGCCCCGCGGCGACCTCGGTGAAGGTGCCGGGGGGACCCAGGTACACCAGGCGCGGTGCGCGCGCGGGTGCGGGCGCCTCGGAGGGGGCGGGGGCGGTCACGCCCGCACGCTACCGACCGGGGCGCTCCGGGCGGCCCGGGATCAGGCGCCGAGCGGGTGGGCCACCGGGGGGCCCACCGGCACCAGGGCCCACACGGTGCGGCGGCCCTCGGCGTCCAGCGACGTCCCCCACCGGCGGGCGATCTCCTCCACGATGCGCAGGCCGCGCCCGCAGGTCGCCAGCGGGTCCGCGTCGCGGGCGGCGAGCTCACGGGGCGGGTCGTCACCGCCGCCGTCGACCACCTCGACCGCCACCTCGTCACCGGTGATGCGCCAGCGGACCAGCAGCCCGCCGTCAAGCGGGGTGCCGTGGCGCACGGCGTTGCCGACCAGCTCGCTGGTGACCACGGCCACGTCGTCGGCGGCCGAGGAGGTGCGCGGGTCGTGCACGAGCTCGTCGTGGAGCACCCGGCGCACGGAGGAGACCTCCTGCGGCTCGTGGCGCACCCGCACGCACCGCACGGTGCTGGCGGGGACTTCGATGCTGACCGGCACGCTGATCCGCTCCTCGTCTCGGCCTCGTCTCGACGTCGACCCTCGGTGGAGTACCCGCTGACCGCGCGGTGAAACCGCGCGGGCCCTCCGACCGGGGGACGGTGACCAGCTCGTGACCATCCGTGCGGCCTCAGGCGGTGGCGTCGAGCAGGACCTTGCCGACCGCGCCGCCCTCCACCGCGGCGTGGGCCCGGGCGGCCTCGGCCAGCGGCAGGACGGTCAGGGGCAGGCCGGCCTCCCGGCCGGCGCGCACCGCGCCGGCCCGGACCGCCTCCGCGACGTCCTCGACGGCGGCCGCCTTGGCCGCCCCCGGGGCGGTGTAGACCAGCACGAAGTGCCACTGGGCGTTCAGCGCCATCTGCTCGCGCAGGGGGACGGTGAGCTGCTCGCCCGGCGACCCGGCGTACAGCGCGACGGTGCCGTGCTCGGCGAGCACGGCGGCGTCGGTGCCCGCGTTGGCCCCGGAGACCTCCACGACGACGTCGACGCCGTGCGGGGCGACCTCGCGCACGCGCGCGACGACGTCCTCGCGGCGGTAGTCGACGACGTCGTGCGCCCCTGCCGCGGCGGCGAGCTGCGCCTTCTGCGGCCCGGAGACCGTGGCCACCACGCGGGCGCCGGCCCACGAGGCGAGCTGCGCGGCGGCGTTGCCGACGGCACCGGCCCCGCCCTGCACGAGCACGGTGCGCCCCTCGAAGGTCCCCGGGGCCACGCGGGAGGGCGCGGACTCCCCCAGGGTCAGGCAGCGGTGCGCGGTGAGGAAGGGGATGCCGAGGGCGGCGCCGAGCTCGAAGGGGGCGTGGTCGGGCAGCGGCACCACGTGGGAGGCGGGGACGAGGACCTGCTCGGCGGCGGTGCCCCAGGGGCGGCGCCACGCGGCCTCCCACACCCACACCCGGCGGCCGACCAGCGCGGCGTCGACGCCGGGGCCGACGGCGTCGACCACGCCCGCTCCGTCCTGGCCCGGGACCTGCCAGCCGGCCGGCGGGGCGGTGGTGGCGCGGCCCTTCCAGTCGGTGGGGTTCACGCCGGAGAACGCGACCCGAACCCTGGCCTCACCGGGTCCGGGCTCGGGCACCTCGCGCTCGACCAGCTGGAGCACCTCGGGGCCACCGGCCCGCTCGTAGACGACGGCACGCACGGGCCCATCCTGCGCACCCGCGGCCGGTGCGCACGGCGGGAGCCGGCCGCGTCGCACCGGGGTGCGCACCGGCGATGGCCGATGATGGGGCGGTGACCGGTGGCATCCACTCGCAGGTGCGCGTCAGCGTGGTGCCGCTGACGTGCGCCCGCTGCAAGCTGCCCGTCCCCGCGGGCCAGCGCCACCTGCGCCACGTCGACACCCGGGCCACCCCCGCGGTGCGGTTCGTGGAGTGCGCCGACTGCGCGCGCCGGGCCGGGCGCGGCGAGGCCCTGGACGCCAGGCCCGGGGCGCGGCCGGCTCCCTGAGGCCGGCGCTCCCGGGGTCCGCGCCGGGCAGGGGCCGGGTCAGGCCTGGGGAGCGGTCCACTCCTCCCAGTCCAGCACCCAGTCCCCCAGCCCGTTGGTCAGCTCCATCGCCCGGTCCGTGCCGGTGACGTCCACCACGTCACCGCGCTGGGCCAGGTCGTAGAACCACTTCGCGTCCGCGTCCGAGACGTTCAGGCACCCGTGGGAGACGTTGCGGACCCCCTGGGAGGCCACCGACCACGGCGCCCCGTGCACGAACTCCCCGGAGTTCGCGATCCGCGTGGCCCACTTGACCTGCGTGGCGTAGTCCTGCCCGACCGTGCGCCCGTCCATGAGGTAGTCCGCGTGCTTCTCCAGCACCAGGTGCACCCCCGAGCGCGTCACGAAGGCCGGGTCGCCGTCCTCCCGGCCCGCCGAGATCGGGATCACCCTGGCCACCTGCCCGTTGACCCGCACCGTCATCTGGTGGGTGTCGGTGTCAGCGGTGGCGATGTGGGAGTCCCCGACGGTGAAGCTGACGTCCCGGTCCGCGGCCCCCCACGCCCCGTCGACCCGCACCCGGGTCATGGGCACCCGCACCTGCACCCGCGTGCCCGCGGGCCAGTACTCCCGGGGGCGCCAGTGCACCCGGTCGGCCCCGATCCAGCGCCACGCACCCTCCACCGCCGAGCCGTCGGGGGCGGAGGTGGTCAGCGTCATCGCCTCCACCAACCCGGCCCGCTCCGCCTCCGGCACCTGCCGGGTGAAGATGACCACCACGGGCATGCCGACGCCGACGACCTCCCCGTCCAGCGGCATCATCTTGGCCCTCACCGCGTCCTCCTCACCGGTCACGGTGAGCGCCAGCGACGCCGAGGCGGGCTGGCCGTCGGCGTTCACCGCGGTCGCGGTGGCGGTGTAGGCCCCGCCCAGCTCCAGCGGCTCCGCGGGGGACCAGGACCCGTCACCGGCGCCCGCGCCGGGCACCGCGGAGCCGTCGGCGGCGGTCAGGACCACGTCCTGCAGCTCCCCGCCGGTCACGGTGGCCCGCAGCACCGGCACCGGGGAGGTCACCCCGTCAGCGCCGACCCCGTCAGCGGCCAGGGACACCTGCGCCTGCGGCGCTGCCGTCGGCGTCGGGGAGGCAGCCGGCCCGGCGGCCCCGTCGGAGGAGGGCCCGCACCCGGCGAGCAGCCCGCCGGCGCCGGCGACCCCCCCGGCGACCGCCAGCAGGAAGGTCCGTCGGCTCGAGCCCGCCACCCCCGTGTGCTCCACGCCCTTAGCGTAGATCCGCCGGCGCGGCCACCCGGGCGCTTCGCGAGGTGCGGCACCGCCGACCTCCGGGACCGCCGGGGTCGAGGCGGGCGCCCGCGGGCGCTCAGAGGACGCGGGGCTCCCCGCCGTCCTCGGCGACGACGGGCCGCCCGGCGTCCTGCCAGGCGCCCATGCCGCCCTCGACGACCACGGCGTCGTAGCCGTTCTCCTGCAGCCACGCCGCCGCGCGCGCCGCGCGCCCACCGGCGCGGCACAGGACCTGCAGCTCGGCGTCCTCGGGCAGCTCGCCCAGGCGGGAGGGCAGCTCGCCCAGGGGCACGTGCAGGGCGCCGGGCGCGTGGCCGGCGTCCCACTCGTCCTGCTCGCGGACGTCCAGCAGCGCGGCGCCGTCGGGCACCTGCGCGGCGCTGACCACGGGGGCGGGCTCACTCATGCGGGGCTCCTCGTCGGCTCGGGCTGCTCGTCCTCGGCGCTGCCGGGGCCGCGTCCGGCGCGGCCGGGCAGGACGCCGCCGGTGGCGTCCGCGGAGCTGCCGGAGGCGTCGTCGTCGCCTCCATCCTGCGCCACCTGCTCGACCCTGATGCGGGAGGGGCGGCGGCCGTCCAGCTCGGCCACCGTGAACCGGTGGCCGAGGTCGCGGACCTCGTCGCCCAAGCCCGGCAGGCGGCCCAGGGACGTCATGACGAAGCCCGCGAGGGTCTCGTAGGGGCCCTCGGGCAGCTCCACGCCGGTGGCCTCCTGCACCTCGTCGCGGTGCAGGAGCCCGTCGAGCTCGACGGGCCCGGCGGCGGCGCTGGACCAGCGGGGCTGGCCGGTGTGGGGGTCGTACTCGTCCTCGATCTCCCCGACGAGCTCCTCGACGAGGTCCTCCAGGGTGACGATGCCGTCGGTGCCGCCGTACTCGTCGACGACCACGGCCAGGTGGCGCCCGCTGCGGCGCATCTCGGTCAGCGAGGGCAGCAGCGTCTTGCTGCCGGGCAGCAGGGCGACGGGGCGCACGAGGTCGCGCACGGTCCCCTCCCGGCCGCGGTGGGCGGCGGTGAGCAGGTCGCGCACGTGCACGAAGCCGAGGACGTCGTCGGAGGACTCCCCGGTCACCGGGTAGCGGGAGTGCGGCTGGTCCTCCACCACGCCGGCGGCCTCCTCCAGGTCCAGCTCGGCGGGCAGGAAGTCGACCTCGGTGCGCGGGACCATCACCTCGGACAGGCGGCGGTCGGCGGCGTCGAAGACGTCGGTGACGATGCGGCGCTCGGCCTCGTCGAGCTGCTCGTGGGTGGAGACCATGTCGCGCAGCTCCTCCTCGGTGACCTCCTCGCGGGAGGCCTTGGGGTCCAGCCCGATGAGGCGGCCGACGAGGTCGGTGGAGCGCCCGAGCAGCCACACCACGGGGGTGGTGACCGCGGCGATCCTGTCGAGGATGGGCGCCACGAACAGCGAGACGCCCTCGGAGCGCTGCAGCGCCAGGCGCTTGGGCACCAGCTCGCCGAGCACGAGCGAGATGTACGTGACCAGCGCGGTGACGACCACCAGCGCCACGACGTCGGCGACCCCCTGCGACAGCCCGAGGTCGACGAGCCAGGGGGAGATGACGACGGCGATCTGGCTGCCGCCGAACGCCGAGGCCAGGAAGCCCGACAGCGTGACGCCGATCTGCACGGCGGACAGGAACCGGTTGGTGTCCCCCGTGAGGCGCTCCACCGCCGCCCCGCGCCCGCCCTTGGCGGCCATGGCGCGCACCTGGCTCTCGCGCAGGGAGACCACCGCCAGCTCCGAGCAGGCGAAGAACCCCCCGACCAGCACCAGGACGACGACGACGGTCACGTTCAGGAGCAAGCCGGGTTCCACGCCCTCAAGTCTGGGGCAAAGAAGTGGTCAAGACCCGCCGGCCGTCATCCTCCCGGCGTCAGCGCAGGAACTTGGAGGTGCGCCGGTCGGCGAGCACCTGGCCGCCGGTCTGGCAGGTGGCGCAGTACTGCAGCGACCTGTCGGCGAAGGAGACCTCGCGCACGACGTCGCCGCAGACGGGGCAGGCCTGCCCGGTGCGGCCGTGCACCCGCATCCCGGCGCGCTTGGCGTCCTTGAGCTGGGAGGCCGGCTTGCCGGCCGCCCCCGCGACCGCGGAGCCGAGCACCTCCTTGAGCGCGGCGAACAGCCGGGAGACCTGGTCCTCGTCGAGCTTGCCGGAGACGGCGAAGGGGGACAGGCGCGCGGCGTGCAGCACCTCGTCGGAGTAGGCGTTCCCCACTCCGGCGAGCACCGACTGCTCGCGCAGGAGCCCCTTGACCTGCTGGCGGGAGCCCGCGAGCAGCGCCTGCAGCGCCGCGAGGTCGAAGGCGTCGTCCAGGGGGTCCGGCCCGAGGGAGGCGATGGCCGCCACCTGGGCGGGGTCGCGCACCACGTGGACGGCCAGCCGCTTCTGGGTGCCCTGCTCGGTGAGGTCGAAGCCCGGGCGCGGCTCCTCACCGCCGTCGGTGCCCTCGGTGTCGACGGCGAAGCGCACGCGCAGCGCCAGCGGGCTCTTGCCCGGCCTCACCGGCGTGGTGGGCAGCTGCTCGGACCACCGCAGCCACCCGGCCCGCGCCAGGTGGACCACGAGGTGCAGGCCGTCGCAGTCGAGGTCGAGCCACTTGCCGTGCCGGGCCACCCCCGTCACCGGCAGCCCCGCCAGCGCGCTGGGCGGCGGGTCGAAGGTCTTCAGGACGTTGATCGCGCCGACGTCGACGGCGGCGACGACGGCCGCGCCGCCCTCGGCGGCGGGGCGCTCCACGAGGCGCTGGCGCAGGAAGCCGGCCAGGGCCTCGACCTCGGGCAGCTCGGGCACCCGGCCAGCGTGGCAGGCGGGGGGCGCTGGCACGCGCCCCGTGGGCCGAGCGGGCAGCATCATCACCGTGCCGGACCAGCCAGACCCCCTGCGCGGCCAGCGCGGGCCCTCCGGGCCGGCGGGCGGTGAGGACGGGGAGGGGGTGGCGCTGTCCTCCCCCACGGGCCGGGCGGTGCTCGTGGCGAGCACGGCGGGCTCGGCGGTGGCCTTCCTGGACGCCCAGGTGGTGTCCGTGGCCCTGCCCAGCATCGGGCGCGACCTCGACGCCGACCTGGGCGTGCTGCAGTGGACCGTCAACGCCTACACCCTCGCGCTGGCGGCGCTGGTGCTCCTGGGCGGCGCGCTCGGGGACCGGTGGGGCCGGCGCCGGGTCTTCGTGGGCGGTGTGGCGTGGTTCGCGGTGACCTCGGCGGCGTGCGCGCTGGCGCCCACCGCGGAGGTGCTGGTCGCGGCCCGCGCCCTGCAGGGGGTGGGCGCGGCGCTGCTGACCCCGATGGCGCTGGCGCTGCTGCAGACCGTGCTGCGCCGCGAGGACCGGGCCCGCGCCATCGGCCTGTGGTCGGGTGCCACGACCCTGGCCACCGTGGCCGCCCCGGTGGTCGGCGGTGCGCTCGTCGCGCTCGACTGGCGCCTGGTGTTCGCCCTCAACCTGCCCGTGGCGGCCCTGGCCGTCGCCCTGGCCCAGCGCCGCGTCCCCGACACCCGCGACGAGGCGGCCCGCGGCCACCGCCTGGACCTGGCCGGCGCCGCGCTGGGCGCCGCAGCGCTCGCAGCGCTGACGTGGGCCCTGACCCGGGCGGGGGAGTCCGGTGCCGACGCGGCGGTGCTCGGCGCCGTCGCGGCGGCGGCGGCGCTCGCGGTGGGCTTCGTGGTCCGCGAGCGGCGCACCGCCTTCCCCGTGGTGCCGCCGTCGCTGTTCGCCGACCGCACCTTCACCGCGGCCAACGGCTTCACCCTGCTGGTGTACGCGGCGCTGTCGGGGATGCAGCTGCTGGTGGTGCTGCAGCTGCAGGTGTCCCTGGGGTGGTCGGCGCTGCAGACGGGCCTGGCCACCCTGCCGTCCTCGCTGCTGCTGGGGTTCCTGTCCGGGCGCGCCGGGGCGCTGGGGCAGCGGCTGGGGGTGCGCACCATGCTCACCGCCGGTGCCGTGACGGCGGCCGCCGGGCTGGTGCTGCTGTCGGGCGCCTCCCCCGGTGACGCCTACGCCACCTCCGTGCTGCCCGGCGTGCTCGTGATGGGGCTGGGCTTCGCGGCGTTCGTGGCCCCCCTGACCGCCGGGGTCCTCGCGGCCGCCCCCGGCGAGCTGGCCGGGGCGGCCTCGGGGGTCAACAACGCCGTCGCCCGCACCGCCGGCCTGCTGGCGGTGGCGGCGCTGCCGGCCGTGGTGGGCCTGTCGGGCAGCGGGTACGCCGACCCCGCGCTGCTCACCCCCGCCTACCGCACCGGGATGCTCGTGTGCGCGGCGCTGGTGGCCGCCGGGGCCCTGCTGGCGGCGCTGGCCCTGCCGCGCGCGCGGGCCGGCGCTGCGCCACAGTGATCGCATGGCAGCTCCCGGAGGTCTGGTCCGCCCCCGTCGCGGGAAGGTCATCGCCGGCGTGTGCGCCGCCCTGGCGCAGCGCTGGGGCATGAGCCCCACCCTCGTGCGCCTGCTCGCGCTGCTCTCCTGCCTGCTGCCGGGCCCGCAGGTCATCGCCTACGTCGTCCTGTGGGTGGTCATCCCCAAGGAGCGCTGAGGCGCGCGGGCGGCCCGCCGTTGCGCCGCCCCCGGTGGCGGGGGTGGGATGGCGGGCATGCACCCCCGCGCCGGCCAGAAGGCCCGCCCCGAGGACCTCGTCGACCTCGACGCCCTGCTCACCGCGTACACGGAGCGCCGGCCCGACCCCTCCGACCCGGGCCAGCGGGTGGTCTTCGGCACCTCCGGCCACCGCGGCTCGAGCCTGGACAGCGCCTTCAACGAGGCGCACATCCTGGCCACCACCCAGGCGATCGTGGAGCACCGCGCCGAGCAGGGCGTGAGCGGGCCGCTGCTGGTCGGCCGCGACACCCACGCGCTGTCCGAGCCGGCGTGGCGCAGCGCCCTGGAGGTGCTCGTGGCCAACGGGGTCGACGTCCTGGTCGACAGCCGCGACGGCTACACCCCCACCCCGGCCGTCTCCCACGCGATCCTGCGGCTCAACGGCCAGGGCGTGGAGGGCGGCGCCGACGGGATCGTCGTCACGCCGTCCCACAACCCGCCGCGCGACGGCGGCTTCAAGTACAACCCGCCCACGGGCGGCCCCGCCGGCTCCGACGCCACGAAGAAGATCGCCGCGCGGGCCAACGAGCTGCTCGAGCGCGACCTCGACGGCGTCCAGCGCGTTCCCTTCGAGGAGGCGCGCGGGCGCGCGGGCTCCTACGACTTCCTGGCGCACTACGTCGACGACCTGCCCTCCGTGCTCGACCTGGAGGCGGTCCGCAGGGCCGGGGTGCGCATCGGCGCGGACCCCCTGGGCGGCGCCTCGGTCGGGTACTGGGGCGAGATCGGCTCCCGGCACGGCCTCGACCTCACCGTGGTCAACCCCGAGGTCGACCCGCGCTGGGCGTTCATGACCCTCGACAGCGACGGCAAGATCCGCATGGACTGCTCCTCGCCGTCGGCCATGGCCTCGCTGCGGGAGGTCATGGCGACCGGCGACGGCGGACGGGCGCCCTACGACGTCGCCACCGGCAACGACGCCGACGCCGACCGGCACGGGATCGTCACGCCCGACGGCGGGCTGATGAACCCCAACCACTACCTCGCGGTGGCCATCTCCTACCTCTTCGCCCACCGCCCGGGCTGGGCCGCCGGGACGGCGGTCGGCAAGACGCTGGTCTCGTCCTCGATGATCGACAGGGTGGTGGCCTCGCTCGGCCGGCGGCTGCTGGAGGTGCCGGTCGGGTTCAAGCACTTCGTGCCGGGCCTGCTCGACGGGTCCGTGGGGTTCGGCGGCGAGGAGTCCGCGGGCGCCTCCTTCCTGCGCCACGACGGGACCACGTGGACCACCGACAAGGACGGCATCCTCCTGGCGCTGCTGGCCAGCGAGGTGCAGGCCGTGACCGGGCGCAGCCCCAGCGAGCTGTACGCCGAGCTGGTCTCCGCCCACGGCGACCCCGCCTACGCCCGCGTCGACGCCCCCGCCTCCCGCGAGGAGAAGGCCCGCCTGGCGGCGCTGTCACCCTCGGACGTCACCGCGGACACCCTCGCCGGGGAGGCGATCACCGGGGTGCTGACGGAGGCGCCGGGCAACGGCGAGGCCGTCGGGGGTCTCAAGGTCGTCACCGAGAACGCGTGGTTCGCCGCGCGCCCGTCGGGCACCGAGGACGTCTACAAGATCTACGCGGAGTCCTTCCTCGGCGCCGACCACCTGGCCCGGGTGCAGGAGGAGGCCAGGGACGTCGTGAGCAGGGCACTGGCCAGCTGAGCCCCCCGCCTGGGAGACTCCTCGGATGGGCTCCCCCGCCGCCAGGGCCTCACGCCCTGTGCGGTGGGCGGCGCCGGTGCTGCTGGGCCTGGTCTTCGTCCTGCTGGACTGGTACCAGGGCGGCCCGGGGGTGCAGTACCCCGGCACGCTCGTCGCGGTGCCGCTGCTCGCCGCAGCCCTCGGGGGGCCCTTCACCACGGCGGGGGCCGGCGTCGTCGCGCTGGTGCTCGCGCACGGGCTGACCGTGCTCGAGGCCGTCCGCACACCGGACTTCGAGCCCCTCGGCAGGGCCGCGGTGACGCGGCTGGCGATCATCGCCGTGGTGACGGTCATCGCCGTCGTCGCGGCCTGGCACCGCTCCAGCCAGGAGCGCAGCGCCAGCCAGGTGGCGGCCGTCGCCGACGCCGCGCAGCTGGCCATCCTCGAGCCGCCCCCGCGCCGGATCGGCGGGCTGCGGTGCGCGAGCACCTACAGGTCCGCGACGCAGCTGGCCCGCATCGGCGGGGACCTCGTGGCCGTCGTGGAGACCCGGCAGGGCGTCAGGGCGCTGGTGGGGGACGTGCAGGGCAAGGGCCTGGACGCCGTCCGCCTGGCCGGCTACGTGCTCGGCAGCTTCCGCGAGCGCGCCCACGACGACCTCTCCCTGGACCAGCTCGCCGCCGCCCTCGACTCCACGGTCCAGCGCGCCTCCCTGGGGCAGGGCGTCTTCGTCACCGCGGCGCTGGTGCAGGTCGACGGCGCCACCGGGGCGTTCGAGGCGGTCTCGTGCGGGCACCCGGCCCCGTACGTGCTCTCCCCCGGCACCGCGCGGGCGGTGCCGCTCGACGTCGAGCCCGGGCCGCCGCTGGGCCTGCTGGAGCTGTCCGGCGCGCCACCGGTGCTGCGGTGCCGGCTCGAGCGCGGCCAGCGGATGGTCCTGGTGACCGACGGGCTCCTGGAGGCCCGGCGCCCCCGCCCGCTGTCCCGCCGGCCGACCGGTCCCTTCCTGGACGCCGAGGCGCTGCTGGCCGCCGAGCTCGCCTCCGGCTCCCTCGCGGACGGGCTGGACGGCGTGGTCAGGGGGGCCGCGCGCTGGTCGCGCGGGCGCCTGCGCGACGACCTCGCCGTGCTCGTCCTGGAGCGGCCGCTCAGCGGGCCCGGCGAGCCCGAGCAGCCTCAGCGCGGTGCGTCGTCGACGTCGAGCGTGCCGGCCTCGCACTGACTGCGGGCGTCGAGCGCGGCGTGCGAGCGCAGCGCCGCCGCCCCCACCGCGTACCCCGCGACCGGGACGGTGAACAGCTGCAGGGCCGCGGCGACGAGGAGGACGACCGTGGCCCGCACCCCGGGCACGAGCACGGCGGCGCCGAGCAGCACCAGCACCAGGCCGAGCGCCGCGGCCTTGGTGACCGCGTTGGCGCGCAGGTAGACGTCCGGCAGGCGGACCATGCCCACGGCGCCCACCGCGATGAGCAGCCCGCCGAGCGCCACGAAGAGCTGGCCCACCACCTCGAGCACCGCGCTCACCGCTGTCCCCTCCCCACGAGCCGGGCCAGCGCCACGGTGGCGAGGAAGCCCACGAGCGTGCCCGCCAGCACGAGGTCGAGCAGGGAGGGCGCGCCCAGGCGCACCGCGAGCAGCGCCAGGGCGGCCAGCGCGACGGCGAAGCCGAAGTCCACGGCGAGGACCCTGTCGGCGTCGGTGGGCCCGCGCACGGCCCGCACGGTGGCCACCACCACGGCGGCCGCGAGCACCACCAGCACGGCGTCGACGATCACCGGACCCCCCTCAGGGCCGCCAGCAGCCGGCGCTCGAGCGCGGCGAGCGCGCGGTGCTGCTCGGCCAGGTCGTGCGCGAACATCACGTGCACGGTCATGCACGGCCGCTCCACCTCGCGCGGGTCGTCGACGTCGACGACCACGGTCCCCGGCGTCAGGCCGACGAGCGCCGCGATGCTCGCGACCTCCAGCGGCGTGCGCCCCGCCAGCTCCTGGCGCAGGAGGGCGGGCTCGACGCCGCTGCCGGGGGTGAGCACCTCGCGCACCACCTGAGCGTTGGCGACGAGGAACTCGGCGGCGTAGGTGACCGCGAAGACGGCTCCCAGGCGCACCCGCGCCCCCAGGCGGCCGACGCGGCTCACGGCGCCCCTCCCTGGACGAGCTGCTCCGCGGCGACCCGGCTGGCCTCCAGCAGCGGGTCGGCCCACACCCCGAGCACCAGCGCCCCCGCGGCCAGCACGAGCACCGGCGCGAGGACCGCGGCGGGCAGGCGGCGCTCGTCGCCCAGGTCGGGGCCCTCACCCACGAAGACCCCGTTCCACAGCTTGAGCATGGACACCAGCGTGACGAGGCTGACGGCCACGACCGCAGCCAGCACCCACCAGCTCCCTCCGGCGGCGGCGGCGGAGGCCAGCTGGAGCTTGGCCACGAAGCCGCTGGTCGGGGGCACGCCGACGAGCCCGAGCGCCGCCACCGCGAAGCCGACGGCGAGCACCGGCTCCCGGCGGGCGAGCCCGCCGAGCCCGGCGAGCTCGTCGGTGCCGGCCCGCACCTCCACCGCGGCGGACACCCCGAGCAGCGCGGCCTTGACCACCGCGTACTGCACGAGGAAGAACAGGGCGGCGGCGTAGCCGGCCGCGCTGGCCAGGCCCACGCCCGCCAGGAGGTACCCGATCTGGCTGACCATGTGGTTGGTGAGCACGGTGCGCACCGTGGTGGACCCCACGGCCGCCAGCACCCCGACCACCATCGTGGCGACGGCCACCGCGAGCAGGACCCAGGCCAGCGCCGGGCGGCCCTCGAAGACCACGGCCCACACCCGCAGCAGCGCCAGGACGCCCACCTTGGTGAGCAGCCCGGAGAACAGGACGGCGACCCCGGGACCCACCGCGCTGTAGGAGCCCGGCAGCCAGGAGTGCA
Source organism: Quadrisphaera sp. KR29 (assembly GCF_052644995.1). Taxonomy (NCBI): domain Bacteria; kingdom Bacillati; phylum Actinomycetota; class Actinomycetes; order Kineosporiales; family Kineosporiaceae; genus Quadrisphaera; species Quadrisphaera sp. KR29. The sequence goes on along the minus strand of NZ_JBQXXG010000004.1, from coordinate 174,585 downwards.
GCGGCACCGCCGCGGACTTCACCAGCAGCGCCACGAGCACGACACCGGCCGCAGCGGCCACCGCGGGGTCGTCCGCCGCCGCGCCGCGCAGCTGCTCCAGCGAGACGGTGCCGGTGGTGCCGTAGACCAGGCCGACGCCGACGAGGAAGACCGTGGAGGCCAGGAGGTTGACCGTGACGTACAGGCGACCACCGCCGGCGCCCCGCCGCCCCAGGGCGACGAGCACGTAGCTGGGGACGAGCATCAGCTCGACGAAGACGAAGAGGTTGAACAGGTCGGTGGTCAGCAGCGCGCCGTAGACCCCCGCCGACAGCAGCAGCACCAGGGGCAGCAGCCGCGGGTCGTGGTCCTCGCGGGTGCCCGCCAGCAGCACCAGGCTGACGAGCACCAGCGCGCTGGTCAGCAGGACGCCCAGGGCTGCCGCCGCGTCGGCGGCCAGCACGATGGAGACCCCGGCGGGCCAGCCGCCGGCAGCCGCCGCGGCCACCCGTCCCTGCAGGGCTCCGGCCAGCAGCGCCGCCGCGGCGAGCACCACGACCGCCGTGGCGGCCAGCGCGGCGGTGCGGTCGGCGGCGCTGGCGCCGGCGGGGCGGCCCCGCAGCAGCAGGACGGCGCCCACGACCACCGGCAGCACCACCGGGACGAGCACGAGCACGCCGCTCACGCCGGCCCCCTGGCGTCGTCCACCGGGTCGGCGTCCACCGGGTCGGCGTCCACCGGGTCGGCAGCACCCTCCGGCGCCGCGTCACCGCGCTCGTCCCTGCCGGCGCGCAGCAGCCCCAGCAGGTGCACCGTCACGGCGAAGGCGATGACGATGGCCGTGAGCACGAAGGCCTGCGGCACGGGGTCCGCCAGCGGGCCCTGGCCCTGCTGGCCCGGCAGCGGGAAGCCGCGGCGGTCGGTGCCGCCGGCGCTGAGCACCACGAGGTTGGCGCCGTGGCCGAGCAGGACGAAGCCGACGACCACCCGCAGCAGCCCGCGGCGCAGCACCAGCCACGTGCCGCCGCCCACGAGGAGCGCCACCACGAGCGCCGTGGTCACCGGGCGCGCACCTCCTCCGGCACGCGGCCGGCGAGCGGCGCGGGGGCGGCCCCGAGGTCGCGCACGCACGCCACCACCAGCGAGATCACCAGGGCGTAGACGCCGAGGTCGAACAGCAGGGCCGACCCGATGCCGAGGGAGTACAGGCCCGGCACGGTGAACGGCTGCAGCAGCGCCCCGCCCCACAGCAGGGGCACCAGCCCGGTGCCCGTGGCCAGCAGCGCCCCCCCGGCGGCCAGCACCCGGGACGAGGTCAGCCGCGTCCACCGGCTCCTCCCCGACGCCGTCGTCCCCAGGTGCACCAGGACCACCGCCGCGCCGGCCACCAGCCCCCCGATGAAGCCGCCGCCGGGCTCGTCGTGCCCGCGCCACAGCAGCACGACCGAGACCACCACCATCACGGGGGCCAGGGCGCGCGCCGCGACGCGCAGCACCACGTCGACCGGCAGGGTCGCCGCCGGGCGCGCCCGCTCGGCCAGCACGCCCAGCCCGACGGCCACCACCCCCACGAGGACGGACTCCAGCAGCGTGTCCAGCCCGCGGAAGTCGACCAGGACGGTGTTGACCACGTTGGTGCCGCCGGTGAGCTCCTCGGAGTTCTCCAGCACGTAGGCCCCGAGGTCCGACAGCTCCCGGCGCCCCGTCAGCGCCCACGTGCCCAGGCCGGCCGCCACGCCGGTGCCCACCGCCAGCACCGCGGCGCCGACCGCTCCCCGTCCGCCCGCAGGGGGCAGGCGCAGGCTCCCCTCGCGCAGCGCGAGCACCACCACGACCGCGGTGAGCGCCTCGACGAGCAGCAGCGTGAGGGAGACGTCGGCCGCGCCGACCAGCACGATCCTCACGGCCACGACCAGCCCGACCAGGCCGACCAGGGCCACCAGGACGATCGCCGAGGACGTCACCAGCGCCCCGGCCAGCACGACCACCAGCACGGCGGCGACCAGCAGCTCCCCGGGCACCGCCGTGGCGGTCCGCTCCGGCAGCGCCCCGCCCAGGGCGACGGCACCGACCACCCCGACCACGGCGACGACCGCCAGCGGCCTGGCCAGGTGGGTGGCCAGCACCGCGGAGCGGGTCTCGGCCCCGACCCGCCCGCCGAGGGAGATGAGCCGCGCGTGGCCGGCGTCGAAGAGGGCGCCCGCGTCGGGCAGCCGCAGCCGCAGCAGCACCGCGTCGACGCGCTCGCGCTGCCAGAACAGCACCGACCCCACGGCGATGGTCACCAGCGAGAGCACCACCTCGGTGCTCAGGCCGTGCCAGAAGTAGATCCGCGGCGGCTCCCCACCGGGCAGGGCGGCGCTGGTGGCGGCGACGACCAGCGGGTCGAACAGCGAGACCGCCGGGCCGAGCAGCAGGCCGGCGCCCGCGGCCACGGCGGCGGGGGCCAGGAAGCTCTTCGCCGGCTCGTACAGGTCCGGGTGGTCGGGGCCGCCGAAGGCGCCCCACACGATGCGCATCGAGTAGGCGAAGGTCAGCGCCGAGGCGGTCACGGCGCACCCGGCCGCCAGCGGCGCCACCCACACCGGCCCGGGAGCGGCCACGAAGCCCTGGTAGAGGTACTCCTTGCTGACGAAGCCCAGCGCCGGCGGGACCCCGGCCATCGACAGCGCCGCCAGCGCCGTGGCCGCCGCCGTCCACGGCATCGCCCGGCGCAGGCCCGACAGGTCGCGGATGTCGCGGCTTCCCGTCTCCTTGTCGATGATCCCGACGAGCATGAACAGGGTCGCCTTGAACAGCGCGTGCGCCATGGTGTGCAGCAGCGCGGCGCCCAGCGCCAGCGGCGTGCCCACGCCGATGGCCGCCACGAGCAGCCCCAGCTGGCTGACGGTGGAGTGCGCCAGGATCGCCTTCAGGTCGTGCTCGCGCAGGGCCATCACCGCGCCCACCAGCGCCGTCGCCATGCCCACGCCCACCAGCGCCACCTGCCAGGGCGTGACCTCGGCGTACAGGGTGGAGGCGCGCACCAGCAGGTAGATGCCGGCCTTCACCATCGTCGCCGCGTGCAGGTAGGCGCTGACCGGCGTCATGGCGACCATCGCCCCGGGCAGCCAGAACTGCACGGGCAGCTGCGCCGACTTGGTCATCGCCGCGAACAGCACGCACAGCGCCACCGGCCAGGCGTAGGGCGAGGACAGCACGACGTCGGGCTCGGCCAGGAGCACCGAGATGCGCGTGGTCCCCCCGGCCAGGGCCAGCAGGACGACGGCGACCAGCAGCGCCAGGCCACCGGCGACGGTGACGACCAGCGCCCGGCGCCCGGGCCCGACGGCCTTCTGCCCGGCCGTGGACAGCAGCGCGAACGAGCACAGCGTGGTGAGCTCCCAGAACAGGTAGAGCAGCACGAGGTCGTCGGCCAGGACCAGCCCCACCATGGCCGCCGCGAAGACCGCGAGCAGCGGGGGCACCGGGCCGCGCGCGCCCCCGTCGTCCAGGTAGCGCGCGCAGTAGGCCATCACCAGGGCGCCGACCACCAGCGCGACGAGCGCGAAGACCAGCGACAGGGCGTCCATCCGCAGCGCCGCGCTGACCCCGAGGCTGGGGATCCACGGCACGGAGGCCTCCAGTGGCCGTCCGCCCAGCACCGCCGGGGCCGCGCTGACCAGCAGCCCCGCGGACAGCAGGAAGCCGGCGGACAGCACGTAGCAGACCTGGCGCCCCAGCGGGCGCGCGAGCAGGGGCGCGCTCGCGGCCAGGAGCGCGAGCAGCGCGAGCGCCACCCCCATGATCATCGCTTGGGACCGTAGCCGCTGGCGCGCCGGACCGCCTGCCGAGCGCGGTGGGTGCTCCTGGCAGGCTGTCAGGCCCCACGGCCGGTCCGGCCGGGCGGGCGGTGGCGGCGGGCGAGCCGGGACGGAGGCGGCGGTGAGCGGCAGCGCGAGCGGTCTGGCGCGCGAGACGGCGGGCGAGCAGGCCCGCGTCGACGAGCGGTACGCCCGCCTGGACCTGCTGCGCTCCTCCACCGAGGGGCGCCTGCGCGACGTCCGCGCGGCAGGCTCCAGCGGCACGCCCGCGGCCCGGATGGAGCGCGACGCGTTCGCCACGCTGTACGAGGACCGCCTGGCCCAGCTGCGCGCCGTGGAGGACCGGCTGGTCTTCGGCCGCCTCGACCTCGAGGGCGGCGACGTGCGCTACGTGGGCCGCATCGGCCTGTCCGACGAGAGCCAGGAGCAGCTGCTCACCGACTGGCGCGCCCCGGCCGCCGAGCCGTTCTACCGCGCCACCGCCGCCGACCCCCTCGGCGTGGTGCGGCGGCGCCACCTCACGCTGACCGGCCGCACGGTCACGGCCCTGGAGGACGACGTGGTGGCCGACGGCGCCGCGCTGCCCGAGGGCATGGTGGTGGCCGGCGGCGGCGCGCTCATGGCCGCGGTCACCGCTGCGCGCACGGGGCGGATGCGCGACGTGGTCGCCACCCTGCAGGCCGAGCAGGACGCCGTCGTCAGGGCCCCGCTGCCCGGGGTGCTGGTCGTGCAGGGCGGACCGGGCACGGGCAAGACGGCCGTGGCGCTGCACCGCGCGGCCTACCTGCTGTACGCCCACCGCGAGCGCATCGCCAGGTCCGGGGTGCTCGTGGTGGGCCCCAACCGCGCCTTCCTGCGCTACATCGACCAGGTGCTGCCCGCCCTGGGCGAGACCGGGGTGGTGATGGCGAGTCTGGGCGAGCTCTTCCCCGGGGTGCGGGCCACCGCCGCCGACGACGACGCGGTGGCCGCGCTCAAGGGCGACCCGCGCATGGTCGAGCTGCTGGCCGCCGCGGTCCGCCAGCGCCAGCGGGTGCCCGAGCGGCCGCTGCGCCTGTCGGTGGGCGCGCACGCGGTGGTGCTCAGGCCCCGGACCGTGCGCGCCGCGCGCGACTCCGCGCGCGACGCGCGGCAGCCGCACAACAGCGCGCGCACCGCCTTCGTGCGCCGCGTCATGAACGACCTCGTGCGCCAGCTGGCCACCGCGCACGGCACCCGCGGGGACGAGCTCGACGCCGACACGCGCCAGTCGCTGGAGGCCGAGCTGCGGGAGTCCCCCGACGTCCGGCGCGAGGTCAACCTGTGCTGGATGCCGCTGACGCCCGCCGGTGTGCTGCGCGCGCTGTGGGCCAAGCCCGACCACCTGGCGGGCGCCGCTGCCGAGGCCGCCAGGAGCGGGGAGCGGTGGCGCCGCGAGGAGCTGGCGCTGCTGGCGCGCCCCCGCGAGGCGCCCCTGACGGTGGCGGACGTGCCGCTGCTGGACGAGCTGGCCGAGCTGCTCGGTGACGACCCCTCCTCCGGGGCGGCGGAGGCGGCGCGCGCCGCCCGCGAGCGCGCCGACCTCGTGGCCCAGGCCCGCGGCGTGCTCGAGTCCGGGATGGTCGACCCCAGCGGCGGCGGGGCGCTGAGCGCGGAGGGGCTGGCCGAGCGCTGGGCCTTCGACGGGCCGCGCGGCAGCGTGGCCGAGCGCGCCGAGGCCGACCGGACCTGGGCGTACGGGCACGTCGTGGTCGACGAGGCGCAGGAGCTGTCGGCGATGGCGTGGCGGGTGCTGGCGCGCCGCTGCCCGTCGCGGTCGATGACCGTGGTGGGCGACCTCGCCCAGACCTCCAGCGCCGCGGGCGCCCGCGACTGGGGCCGGGCCCTGGCCCCCGTGCTGGGCACGGGGACCCGCACCCGCAGCGGGGTGGACCTCTCGCGCACCTTCACGCTCTCGCGCCTGACGGTCAACTACCGCACCCCGCGGCAGGTCATGGACCTGGCCAGCCGCGTGCTGGCGGCGCACGGGTCGCCGGAGGAGGCGCCGAGCTCGATCCGCGACGCCGAGGAGCTGCCGGCGGCGGTGGGCGCGCCCGCCCCGGCCGGGTCGACCGCGTGGACCGGGGCCGTGGTGGCCGCCGTGCGCGGCCAGGTCGACGTGCTCGGCGCCGGGCGCCTGGCCGTGGTGGCGCCCCAGCCGCTGGTGGCCGGGCTGCGGGCGGCCCTGGGCGCCGCGCTGCCCGACGGCGACGTGCGCGGCGTGGACGACCCCTCCGACGCCGCCGTCACCGTCTCCGACGTCACCGGCGTCAAGGGGCTGGAGTTCGACGCGGTGGTGCTCTGCGAGCCGCGGGCCGTGCTGGAGGCCTCCCCGCGGGGCGCCGGCGACCTCTACGTGGCGCTGACCCGGCCCACCCAGCGCCTGCTCGTGGTCTCCAGCGCGCCGTTGCCGGCGGGCATGGAGGAGCTGGCGGGCGGCGTCAGCGGGCCCCCGCCCGCTGCTCCGGCGCCGGCGGGGCCCCGGCGCCGAGGCTGAGCGGCAGCCCGCAGCCCTCGAACAGGCCGCGCTGGGCGTCGAGGAAGAACACCAGGTCGCCGATGCGCGGCTCGCCGCCGTCACCGCTGCGCACCGCGAGGACCACCAGCGCCCACGGGGTCCACCGGGTCGGCTGCCCGTCGGGCCCGGCGGAGGCGTGGTCGGGCCGGTACTGGGCGAGCGCCAGCTGGCCGTTCAGCCGCGTGCGCAGCACCCGCGAGCCGCGGCAGCCGGCGCCCGGTCCCACCAGCCAGGCGGCGACGTCGCGCGGGCCGCGCAGCCACAGCGCGTACGGCGGCATCGACATCGTCGCCTCAGCGTGCAGCAGGGCCACCAGCGCCTCGACGTCGTAGCGCTCGAAGGCGTCGGCGTAGCGCTCCAGCAGCGCGGCGTGCTCGTCGCTGAGCGGCTGGAGCGAGGCGTGCTGGGCGTCGTGCGCGGCGATGGTGGCCCGGGCGCGCTGCAGGAGGCTGTTCACCGACGCCACGGAGGTGTCCAGGAGCCGGGCGACCTCGTCGGCGTGCCAGTGCAGCACCTCCCGCAGCACCAGCACGGCGCGCTGGCGCGGCGGCAGCAGCTGCAGCGCCGCGACCAGGGCCAGGCGCACGGACTCGCGCTCCTCGGCCACCGCGGCGGGGTCGGCGGCCGGCGCGGTGCCCAGCACCCGCGCGTCCGGGGCGGGCTCCACCCACGCTGCGGCCTCCAGCGGCGCGCCGAGGGAGGCCACCACGGGCGCGGACGGGGCCGGTGACATGTCCACCGGCAGCGCGCGGCGCCTGCGGCCCTCGAGGTGGTCGAAGCACACGCGGGTGGCGATCCGGTACAGCCACCCGCGCTGCGCCGAGGGGTCGCGCAGCGAGCCGGCGTGCCGCCAGGCGCGCACCATGGCGTCCTGCACGGCGTCCTCGGCGTCGGCCAGCGACCCCAGCATCCGGTAGCAGTACCCGGTCAGCTCCCCGCGGAAGCCCTCGAGCTGCAGGTCCGCCCCGTCGACGACGTCGAGGCGCCCGTCCACCGCTGTCATGGCCCCACCGTGGCAGACGGCACCGACACCGCGGGATCCCCCGTCCGGCCCAGCCCCCGCCTCAGCGCACGACGTAGCGGCCCGGGCGGTGGTTCATGGCCACGACGAGGTTGAGGACCACCACCCCCAGCAGCGAGGCCAGCACCAGGCGCCAGCCGACCACGAGCAGCGCCGCCAGCATCACCGCCGCGTCGAAGGCCAGCTGCACGTACCCGGCCCGCCAGCCGAAGCGCTCCTGCAGGTGGAAGGCGAGGATCCCGAACCCGCCGGCGCTGGCCCGGTGCCGGAAGAGCACCAGGAAGCCCAGTCCCAGGCTCAGGCCGGCGAAGCCGGTGGCCAGCAGCAGCGGCATGCGCACCTGCACGACCTCGGCGAGCACCTCGGCGAGCACGGACGTCAGCGCCACGCAGACGAGCGTCTTGATCGCGAAGGCCCAGCCGAGCCGCCGCACTGCCAGCCCGTAGAAGGGCAGGTTGATGAGGAAGAAGGCGACGCCGAGCGGCACGGGCGTCAGGCCCGCGACCAGGAAGGCGACCCCCGCCAGCCCGCCGGAGACCGCACCGGCCTCCTGCAGCAGCAGCAGCGCCCACCCCAGCAGGAAGGACCCCACCGCCAGGGCCGCGGCGTCCTCCAGCGGCGTGTGCGGCGGCGGGACCGGCGCGGGTGGTGCGGGTGTCGTCGCGGGCGCGCTGCTCACGGCGCGCACGGTAGGCCAGCCGCGGCCAAGATCGGGTGGTGGTCCTCGACGTCGGCGCGGTGCTGCTCGGACTCGTGCTGCTGGCGGCCGGCGGTGAGGCCCTGGTGCGCGGGGCCTCGCGGCTCGGGCGGGCAGCGGGCCTGTCCTCGGCGGTGGTCGGGCTGACGGTGGTCTCCCTGTGCACGGGGGCACCGGAGGTCGCCGTCTCCCTCGACGCCGTGCTGCGGGGGGTGCCGGACCTCGCGCTCGGCAACGCGGTGGGCAGCAACACCGTCAACGTCCTGCTCGTCCTCGGCCTGGGCGCGCTGCTCGCGCCGATCGCGGTCGGGCGCTCGGTGCTGCGCGCCGACCTGCCGGTGCTCCTCGCGGCCTCGGTGCTGCTCCTGCTGGCCTGCCTGGACGGGGTGGTCAGCCGGCTGGAGGGCAGCGGCCTGCTGGCGGGCCTGGTCGTCTACTTCGCGTGGTGCGTCTGGCGCGAGAAGCGCTCCGGCGGCGAGGGCGGGCACGAGGAGGGCCGCGGGGGGCGCCCCCGCGGGCGGGCGGCTGCCGCGGCCGTGCTGCTCGTGCTCGTCGGGGTGGGCGCCCTCGTGCTGGGGGCGGACCTGCTCGTGGGCGGCGGCACCGGCCTGGCCCGGGCGCTCGGCCTGTCCGACCTGGTCATCGGTCTCACGGTCGTGGCCGTCGGCACGGCCACCCCGGAGATCGTCACGGTGGTGGTCGCCGGCCTGCGCGGGGAGCGCGAGATGGCGCTGGGCGCCGTGGTCGGCAGCTGCACCGTCAACATCGGCGCGGTGGTCGGCTCCGCCGCCGTGGTCGGTGCGCAGGGCCTGCCCGTCGACCCGCAGGCGGTGCGCTTCGACGTCCCGGTGATGCTCGTGGCCACGGCGGTGCTGGTGCCGCTCGCCTGGACGGGGGCGCGCGTCGCCCGCACCGAGGGGGCGCTGCTCGTGGTCGCCTTCGCCGGCTACCTCACCTACCTGCTGCTCTCGGCCGACGACCACGCGGCCGCGGGCACCCTGGGGACCGCGCTGGCCTGGTTCGCGGGACCCCTCGCGGCAGCGGGCCTGGCCGTGGCCGTGGCCCGGGAGGTCAGGCACCGGCGGGCTGGCGCAGCGGTCTCCCCGTAGGCTCGGCCGGACATGCTCCTCCTGCTGACGGCGCACTGCGCCGCCGCTGCCCTGGCCGTGCCCGTGGTGCGCCGCTGGGGCCCTCGGGGGGTCCTGCTGACGGCCCTGGCGCCCCTGGCCGTGGTCGCCTGGCTCGTCGTGCAGTGGGCCTCGGGGGTGGCGGGCTCCGAGGGCTCCTCGGTGCGCGAGGCCGTGCCGTGGGTCCCCGACCTGGGCGTGGAGCTGGCCCTCCGCCTGGACCCCCTGTCCTCGATCATGGTGCTGGTCGTCGCGGGCGTCGGCGCCCTCGTGCTGGCGTACTCGGCGGGCTACTTCGCGGAGGAGTCCCAGCGGCGCACCCGTCAGCGGACCGTGCCGCTGCTGGTGTCCTTCTGCGCGGTCATGCTCGTGCTCGTCCTCGCCGACGACCTCGTGCTGCTCTACGTCGCCTGGGAGCTCACCACGGTGCTGTCGTGGCTGCTCATCGGCGGGGACGGCAGGTCCCGGGCCGCCCGGTACGCGGCCAGCCAGGCGCTCGTGGTCACCACCGCCGGCGGGCTGGCCATGCTCGTCGGCATCGTGCTGCTCTCGGTGAGCACCGGCACCACCTCGATCAGCGGCCTGCTGGCCGACCCGCCGCCGGCGGGCGCCACCACGACCACCGCGGCCCTGCTGCTGCTGGCCGGTGCGGTGACCAAGTCGGCGCTGCTGCCCACCACGGCGTGGCTGCCCGGCGCCATGGTGGCCCCCACCCCGGTCAGCGCGTACCTCCACGCCGCGGCGATGGTCAAGGCGGGGGTCTACCTCATCGCGCGCTTCGGGCCCGTCTTCGCCGAGGTGCCCGCCTGGCGCTGGACCGTGGTCGTCCTCGGCGGCGCCACGATGGTGGTGGGCGCCTGGCGGGCGCTGCGCCAGCACGACCTCAAGCTGCTCCTGGCCCACGGCACCGTGAGCGAGCTGGGGTTCATCGCCCTGCTCGTGGGTGCCGGCGGCCGCACCGGCGCCATCGCCGGCACGGGGCTGCTGCTGGCCCACGCGATGTTCAAGTCGTGCCTGTTCATGGTGGTCGGCGCCATCGACCACGGCTCGCGCACCCGCGACCTGCGCAAGCTGTCCGGGCTGGCCCGGCGCGCCCCCGCCCTGCTCGTGGCCTCGGCGCTGGCCGCGGGCTCGATGGCCGGGGTGCCGCCCCTGCTGGGGTTCATCACGCACGAGGCCGCCTTCGAGGGCTTCGTGGCCGGCGGCGGCTGGCCGCCGGGCGCCTCGGCGGGGGCCGACCTGGCCGTGCTGGCCGTGCTCCTGGTCGGGTCCGTGCTGACCGCCGCGTACAGCGCCCGGTTCGTCTGGGGCGCCTTCGCCACCCGCCAGCTGCCCGAGGGCGCACCCGACCCCGACGCCTTCCACGCCCCCGGCCGCTCGTTGCTGGTCCCCCTGCTCGTCGCCGCCGGCGGCGGTCTGGTCACCGGGCTCGTGCCCGGCCCCGTCGACGGCGTGGTCTCCGCGGCCGCCGCGGGGTTCCCCGCCGGGGAGGAGGAGTACCACCTGGCGCTGTGGCACGGCCTGACCCCGTCACTGGCGCTGTCCGCCGCTGCGCTCGGGCTCGGGGCGGTGCTCTTCGCCGCCCGGGCGCGGGTGGAGGCGCTGCAGCACCGGCTCGACGTGCCGGCACTGGCCCCCCTGACGGGGGGGCGCCTGCAGGACCGCGCCCGCGGCTGGACCGACGCGGTGGCGGCCGCCACCACGCTGGTCTACCAGCGCGGTTCCCTGCCCCAGTACGTGCTCACCGCCGCGGCGGTGCTCGTGCTGGGCCCGGGCACCGCCCTCGTCGTGGCCTCGGCCACCGGGGCCTGGCCGGCGGTGTGGCGCTGGTGGGACGAGCCGCTGCAGGCGGCGCTCGTGCTCATCGCCCTGGTCACCGCCGTGGCCGCCGCTGCGAGCCGCAACCGCCGCGCCGCCTTCGTCATGGCCGGCGCCTCGGGGTACGCGGTGGCGGGGCTGTTCGTGGTGGCCGGCGCCCCTGACGTGGCGCTCACCCAGGCCCTGGTCGAGAGCGTGACCCTCGCTGCGGCCGTGCTCGTGCTGCGCGGTCTGCCGCCCACCTTCGAGCCCTCCCCCGACAGCCTGCTCAACGGCCCGCGGCCGTGGCTGCGGGTGGTCGTCTCCGTCGGCGCCGGTGCCGTGACCTCCCTGCTGGCCGCCGTCGCCCTCAGCGCCCGCACGGCCACGCCCGTCTCGGCCGACTTCGCCCGCCTCGCCTACGAGTTCGGCTACGGCGAGAACGTGGTCAACGTGACCCTGGTCGACCTGCGCGCGTGGGACACCTTCGGGGAGATCACCGTGCTCACGGTGGCGGCCACCGGGGTGGCGAGCCTCGTCTTCCTGCGCCACCGCACCGGGCGCGCGCCCCGCCTGGACGCCTCCCGCCGCGGCGGCGCCGCCACCGGCGCCACCACCGTGGCCTCGACCTGGCGCAGCTCGCAAGAGTTCGCCCCCGGACCCGACGCGGCGCCCTCGACCCGGTGGCTGCCGGCGGTGCGCACGCTGGCGCCGGGGCGGCGCAGCCTGCTGCTGGAGATCGTGGTCCGGCTCGTCTTCGGCACCGTGCTGGTGCTGTCGGTCTACCTGCTCTTCGCGGGTCACGACCTGCCGGGCGGGGGCTTCGCGGCGGGCCTGGTGACGGGGCTGGCGCTGTTCCTGCGCTACCTCGCCGGCGGCCGGTACGAGCTGGGCGAGGCCGCCCGGGTGGACGTCGGCGTGCTGCTGGGCTCGGGCCTGCTCCTCGCCGCCGCCTCGGCGGGGGTCCCGCTGCTGGTGGGCGGCCAGGCCACGCAGACCGCCGACACCTACCTCCAGGTGCCCCTGCTGGGCGAGGTGCACCTGGTGAGCTCCCTGGCCTTCGACGTCGGGGTCTACCTCGTGGTGGTGGGCACCGTGCTGGACGTCCTGCGCAGCCTGGGGGCGGGCATCGACGCCCAGCAGGAGGAGCTCGAGGCCCACCCCTCCGCCGCGCGGGAGCAGGAGGACGGCGACGACGACGGCGAACCGGGCCCCGACCAGCTGCCCGGGCCCGGCACCGAGGCGGACGGCGCCGCGCCCGCCGACCTCGCCACGGCCGACGCCGAGGACGCCGAGGAGACCCGCCCCGGTGACGTGGAGGGCAGCGACGGGGCGGGCAGCGAGGTGGGTGCGCGGTGAGTCCCACGGTCGTCCTCACCCTGGCCGTCGGGGGGCTGGTCGCCACCGGCGTCTACCTGCTGACCTCCCGGCACCTCACCCGCGTGGTCCTGGGCGTCCTGGTGGCCGGCAACGGCGTCAACCTGCTCCTCATCGCGGCCGCCGGCAGGGCGGGCCGCGCCCCCGTGCTCGACCCCGACGGGGAGATCACCCTGGAGACGGCCGCCGAGGCCAGTGACCCGCTGCCCCAGGCGCTGGTGCTCACGGCGATCGTCATCACCTTCGCGGTGACCGCCTTCCTGCTGGCCATGGCCTACCGGACCAGCCGGATCGAGGGCACCCGCGGGGACGACGTCGTGCGCGACACCAGCCCCCAGGGCCGCTCGCGCGGCGAGGCGGCGCCCCCGGGAGAGGCCGCGGAGAGCGCCGACAGCACCGACGGGGCCGCCGGGGGCGCCGGCGCCGGCGCCCCCGGCGGCGCGGGCGGCCCCGTGCTGGGCGCGGGCAACCGGCCCGCCACCCGCGGCTCGGACGACGAGCGGGACCGGCAGGACGAGCGGGACCGGCAGGACGAGCGCAGCGGGGGGCGGCCCTGATGCGCGTGCTGCTCCCCCTCGCCGTGCTGCTGCCCGTGCTCGGGGCCGCCCTGACGCTGGTGCTCGGCAGCCACCCCGTGGCCCAGCGCTGGGTGAGCGTGACCGTGCTGACCGGCGTCACCGCGACCGCCGCAGCGCTGCTGGCCGGTGCTGCAGCCGACGGGCCGCAGTCGGTGGTGCTGGGGGCGTGGCCGGCGGGCGTGGGCATCTCCCTGGTGGCCGACAGGCTCTCGGCGCTCATGCTGCTGACGTCGTCGCTGGTGACGCTGTCGGTGATGCTCTTCTCCGTCGGGCAGGGCAGCACCGGCGACGCCGAGCGGACGCCGGTGTCGATCTACCACCCGACCTTCCTCACCCTGTCCGCCGGGGTGTCCATCGCCTTCCTGGCCGGGGACCTGTTCAACCTCTACGTCGGCTTCGAGGTGCTGCTGGTCTCCAGCTACGTGCTGCTCACGCTGGGCGGCACCGCGGCGCGCGTGCGCGCCGGCATGACGTACGTCGTCGTCTCGATCGTCTCCTCGCTGGTCTTCCTGACCGCCCTGGGCCTGGTGTACGCCGCCACGGGCACCGTCTCGATGGCCGACCTGCCCGGGCGCCTGTCGGGCCTGCCGGTGGCGGTCGCGGTGGGGCTGCAGCTGGTGCTGCTGCTCGCGTTCGGCCTCAAGGCGGCGGCGTTCCCGCTGTCGGGGTGGCTGCCCGACAGCTACCCGACCGCGGCCGCGCCCGTGGCGGCGGTCTTCGCGGGCCTGCTGACCAAGATCGGCGTGTACGCCATCTTCCGGACGCAGACGGTGCTCTTCGGCCAGGTGCCCACGGCCGCGGTGACCACCGGCCTGGTGGTCGTGGCCGTCGCCACCATGCTCGTGGGGATCCTGGGCGCCATCGCCCAGAACGACCTCAAGCGCCTGATGTCCTTCACGCTGGTCAGCCACATCGGCTACATGCTCTTCGGGGTGGCCCTGGGCAGCGAGGCCGCCCTGGGCGCGGCCGTCTTCTACGCCGTCCACCACATCCTCGTGCAGACCGCCCTCTTCCTCGTGGTGGGGCTGGTGGAGCGCGCGGCGGGCACCACCTCGCTGCGCCGCCTGGGGGGCCTGGGCGGCGCGGCGCCCGGCATCGCCCTGCTCTTCCTGCTGCCGGCCCTCAACCTCGCCGGCATCCCGCCGTTCTCCGGCTTCGTGGGCAAGCTGGCGCTGCTGCGCGCCGGTGCCGCTGACGGGGGCGCCTCGGCGTGGGTGCTCGTGGTGGCCGGCGTCGTCACGAGCCTGCTCACCCTGTACGCCATCTCCCGCGCCTGGGCGGCGACGTTCTGGTCCGGTCGCGCCACCCGGCTGGACCCGGAGGTGAGCCCGGAGGCGGCCGCCGCGCGCGCCCACCGCGTGCCCCCCGCCATGGTCGCCGCGGCCGGGGGCGTCGTCGTCCTGGTGACGGCGCTGACCGCGGTCGCCGGGCCGCTGCTCTCCCTCGCCGACGGCGCGGCCGCCGACACCCTCGACGTCTCCCGCTACACCGCGGTGGTGGGGGGCCTGGACGCCGGCACCGCCGACGGCTCCGGGGGCACCGACAGCGGGGAGAAGGCGCCGTGAGCGCTCACGAGCCGGAGCCGGCGCGCCCGGGCCTGCGGGGGCGGCTGCCCCACCGGCGCCAGCTGCCGCTCCTGGCGTGGATGGTCGTGTTCTGGTGCGGTCTGTGGGGGTCGGTGAGCCCCCTGGTCGTGGTCGGCGGGGTGGTCGTGGCGCTCGCCCTGGTGGCGGTGTTCCCCATGCCGACGCTGCCGCCCGCGCCACGCCCCTCCCTGGTCGGGTCGGCGCGCCTGGTGGGCTTCGTGCTGGTCGACCTGGTCCGCTCGAGCCTGCAGGTGGCGTGGTTCGCGGTCAGGCCGGGACCGGTGCCGCCCAGCGCCATCGTCGCGGCGCCGCTGCGCTCGCGCTCCGACGCCATGATCGCCGCGACCGCGGAGCTGCTGAGCCTGGTGCCGGGCACGCTCGTCGTCGACGTCGACGTCCCCAGCGGCACCCTGTACCTGCACGCCCTGGTGACCGGCGACCCCGCGCGCGTGGGCCAGGACGTGCGCGAGCACGCCCTCCGCCTGGAGGAGAGGGTGCTGGCCGCGCTGGCGCCGGGCTCGCTCGCCGGCGGGGTGCAGGTGGCCGACGACGTCAGGGAGGCGCGGCGCTGATGGGCGTGGTCACCGGCCTGTCCCTGGGCATCCTCCTGGTCGCCGCCCTGCTCGTGGTGGTGCGGCTCGTGCGCGGGCCCACCACGCTGGACCGGGCCGCCGCGGTGGACGTCTTCGTGGCGGTCCTGCTGTGCGGCGTGGCCGTGCTCGTGGCCCGGCGCGGGTCGACGGTCTTCGTGCCGGTGCTGCTGGCGCTGTCGCTGCTGGGCTTCGCCAGCTCGGTGGCGGTGGTGCGCTTCCTCGGCCGCGAGGACCCGCCCGGGGGGACCGCGGCCCCGGCCGACGGCCCGACGGACAGCCCTGGTGAGGGCCCGGCTGACGGCCCGGGCCACCTCGGGAGCGCCCCGTGAGCGCCTGGGACTGGCTCTCGGCGGTGCTGCTGCTGTCGGGGTCGCTGCTGGCCCTCGCGGCCGGGATCGGCATGCTGCGCTTCCCCGACCTGTGGATGCGGATGCACGCCGGCACCAAGCCGCAGGTGCTCGGGCTGCTGCTCGTGCTCGCGGGCGTCGAGGTGCAGCTGGTCCCGGACGCCAGCGCCGTGGTGGCGCTGCTCTTCGTCGGGCTCTTCCAGCTGGTCACCGCGCCGGTGGCCAGCCACCTCATCGCCCGCGCGGGGCACCGCTCCGGGGTGGTGCCGCGCGGGCAGCTCGTGCAGGACGACCTGCGCGTCGTCGAGCTGGAGCGCGCCGACGCGGAGCGCGCCCGCAGGGAGCCCTCCGGCGAGGAGCCACCCTCCCGGTGACCGCGGCCCCGCAAGCGGGGACCGCGGTCACCGGCCCAGCAGGTGTCAGGGGTGCAGCACGACCTTGGTCCAGCCGTCCTCGCGGGCGTCGAAGTGCCGGTAGCCCTCCGCGGCCTGCGCCAGGTCCATCTCGTGGCTGACGATGAAGCCCGGGGAGGCCTTGCCCTGGGTGATGAGGTCGCGCAGCTGGCGGTTGTACCGCTTCACGTCCGCCTGGCCGGTGCCCATCGTCAGGCCCTTGGTGAAGAAGGCGCCGAAGGGGAACGCCATGCGCCCCTCCTGCATGAGCGGGTCCGGGCCGTTCGGGTCCTGCGGCGGGAAGACCCCCACCACGCCGATGCCGCCGGTGGCGCGCACCACCTGGACGAGGGTGTCGAGCGTGCCGGCGGGGTGCTCCTCGCCGGAGTGGTCGTGCGCCTGCCAGCCGACGGCCTCCACGCCGCGGTCGGTGCCGACGCCGCCGGTGGCCTCCATGACCTGCTCGACCGGGTCGCCCTTGCTGAAGTCGACCGGGGTCGCGCCGGCCTGCTCGGCCAGCGCGAGGCGGTCGGGGTGCTGGTCGACGACGTACACCTGGTCCGCGCCCTGGAGGCGCGCCGAGAGGGCGGCCATGATGCCCACCGGCCCGGCACCCATGATCGTCACCGACTCCCCCGGCTCCAGGCCCGACAGCCGGGTCCCGTGCCAGCCGGTGGGGAAGATGTCGGACAGCATCGCGTAGTCGAGCTCGTGCTCGGTGCCACCCGGCAGGCGCAGCGCGTTGAAGTCGGCGAACGGCACCCGCAGGTGCTCGGCCTGCCCGCCCTGGTAGGGACCCATGTCGGCGTACCCGAAGGCCCCGCCCGCCATCCCGGGGTTCACCTCGAGGCAGAAGGCGGTCTTGCCGCGGTTGCAGTTGCGGCAGTGGCCGCAGGCGATGTTGAAGGGCAGGGAGACCCTGTCGCCCTCCTTGAGGCGGGTGACGCCGGAGCCGACCTCCTCGACGATCCCCATGTTCTCGTGGCCGAGGGTCTTGCCCTGCTCCACGTCGGTGCGCCCCTCGTACATGTGCAGGTCGGACCCGCAGATGTTCGTGGAGGTGATCCTGACGACGACGTCGGTGGGCGCCTCGATCCGGGCGTCGGGGACGTCCGACACCTGGACGTCGCGGGGGCCGTGGTAGACGAGTGCCTTCATGCACCACCCGTACCCCCGGAGCCGCCCGGGAACCTGTGGATCAGCGGGGGTCGTGCTCGGCGTACCAGGCGGCCACCCGGCGGAAGCCCTCGTCGAGGTCGACCTGCGGCGACCACCGGAGCACCCGCTGGGTCTCGCGCTGGTCGAACCAGTGGGCGGTGCCCAGCTGCTCGGCGAGGAAGGAGGTCAGCGGCGGCTCCTCGGCGCCGAGCGGGTGCCGGGCGAGCCTGAGGCCGCGCCAGACCGCCTCGACGGCGTGGCCGGCGGCGCTGGCCGCCCGCGTGGGGATCCGCCGCGTCGGCACCGGCGCCCCTCCGGCGACGGCCATCTTGGCCAGCAGCTCCCCCACCGTGCGGGGCTGGGCGCTGGAGACGACGAAGGCCCGGCCGTGCGCGTCGTCGGCGGCGGCGTGGTCCAGCGCCGCGACGAGCGCGTCCGCGGCGTCGTCCATGTACGTCGTGTCGATGAGGGCGGTGCCGTCGCCGATGACGACCATGCGGCCCACGCGCGCCCGCTCGACCACGCGGCCGACCAGCTGGGTGTCCCCCGGGCCCCACACCACGTGCGGGCGCACGGCGACCACGGCGAAGCCGGGCGCGTCAGCGGCCAGGGCCAGCAGCTCGGCGGCGGCCTTGGTGCGGGCGTAGGGACCGCGGGCGCGGGTGGGGTCGGCGGTACCGGCCCCCTCACCGACCAGGGAGGTGCCCACGTGGGCCACCGAGGGGGAGGAGACCTGCACGAAGCGGGTGGCGCCCGCCTCGCGGGCGCCGGCGAGCAGCGCCCGGGTGCCCTCGACGTTGACAGCCCGGTACTCCTCCTCGGGACCGGTCAGCGCGACCTTGGCGGCGAGGTGCACCACGGCGTCGACGCCCTCGCAGGCGCGCCGCACCGCAGCGGGGTCGGACATGTCGCCGCGCACGTCGCGCGCGCCGTCGACCCCGCTGGGGCGGCGCTGGAAGGTGGTGACCTCGTGGCCGCGCGCCACGAGCGCCGCCGCGGTGGTGCCTCCGAGCAGGCCGCTGGCGCCGGTCACGAGCACCTTCACGAGCGCACCTCCACGGGGCTGTCGGCCTTCGTGCGCCCGGCGAGCACCCCGTCGGCCCAGGCCGCGACCCGGGTCCTGTCGACCTTGGAGCGGTGCCGCACGTCGGTGGGCAGCTCGGCCACCACGAGCACCGCCGCCACGGGCACCGGGGTGCCCGCGGTGCGGCGCACGGCGTCGACCAGCTCCACCGGCGCGGCGCCCGGCTCCGGCGCGCCCGGCTCCCCGGTCGTCTCCACGACGACGACGGGCTGCTGCGTGCCGGCCGGGCCGACGCCCACGAGGGCGGCGCGCGCCACCCCCGGCAGCTGCTGCACGCGCTGCTCGGCACCCACGGGCGTCAGCGGCCCGGCCGCCGTGGTCACCACGTGGGCCAGGCGGCCCTCCACCCAGACCCGGCCCGCGGCGTCCAGGTGACCGACGTCCCCGGTGCGGTGCCACCCGGGCTCCCCGGCGGCCCCCGGGGTGCCCCGGACGCTCTCGCGCTGGACGTCCCACAGCTGGTCGTAGTGGTCCTTCATGAGCGGGGAGCGGACCACCAGCTCCCCCGTGGGAGCGTCGGCCCCCTCGACCAGCGGCCCGACGGCGCGGCCCAGGGCGTCCAGGGCGGAGGTGGCCACGCGCGTGCCGGGCAGCGGGGAGCCGACCAGCACGCCCTCGCCCGGGCCGGCGGCCTGCAGCTCGGTGAGGTTCGTCTGCGCCACGAGCAGGCCCTCGGTCATGCCGTAGGGCGTGCGGCACTCCGCGCCGGGCAGCACGTCACCGGCGGCGGCGAGCAGCTCGGTGCCCACCGGTGCCCCGGCGGAGAGCAGCAGCCGGGGGCGCGCCAGCGCCGCCCGGCCGGCGTCGTCGAGCTCGCCGGCGGTGGCCACCACCCGGCGCAGCGCGGCGGGGGAGGCGAAGACCACGGGCGCGACGGCGTCGTCGTCGGGGGCCACGGCCGCGACGGCGCGGGCCAGGGCGGCGGCGGTGAGGGTGTCGGGCTTGGTGACGTCGGTCTCCGGGACCGCGGCGGTGGCCCCCAGGAGCGGGGCGAGGATCGCGAACGGCGCGAAGGCCGCGACCAGCGTGCTGCCCCGGCCGAGCCCGCACGTCTGGCCGGCGGCGTCGCGCAGGGCCTGGAGGGTCGCGTGGGTGTGCACGACGCCCTTGGCCGGGCCGGTGGACCCGGAGGTGAACAGCACGGCGCCCTGGTCGGACGGCGACGGCTCGGGCAGCGGCGCGTGGCCGGGGGCGCCGCGCCGCGAGCGGCCTCGCGCCTCGAGGTCGTCCAGGTGCTCGACCTCCCCCAGCGCGCGCCGGCGGGCGCCGGCGCTGGGCCCTGCGAGGACCCGGCGGCCCGGCCAGCCGAGCACCCGCGCGGCCAGCAGCGCCCTCTCGATGCCGATGACCACGGCGGGGCCGGCGCTGGCGACGGCCCGGGTGAGGCCCTTGACGCCCAGGCCCGCGTCGGCGACGACCACCACCGCACCCAGGCGCAGGCAGGCGCTGAACAGCGCTGACAGGTCCGGGCCGGGCGGCACCAGCAGCGCGACGCGGTCACCGCGGCGCACGCCGCTGGCCGCCAGGCCCTCGGCGAGGTCCTCCACGCGGGCCGCCAGCTGGCGCCACGTCAGCGTCTCGGCCGTCCCGCCGGGGCGCAGCTGGGCCACGGCGACGGCGTCGTCCTGCGACCTCTCGCGCAGCGCCGACCACAGCGGCGCCCGCTGCCGGTCCGCCTCGGAGCCCCCGGGACCACCGGCGGCGCCGGCGGGGGGTGCGGACCGGGCGGTGCGCGCGTCGAGCCCCTCCAGCCAGCGCACCACGGCGCCGGGGGCGCCGCGGTCGGCGTCCAGGTCCTCGAGCAGGAGGTGCCCGGTGCCCTCGAAGCGCTGCACGTCGGCGTGGGGCAGCCGCGCGCGCAGGTCGGCCAGGTAGCGCTGGCGGAACACCGGGTCCGCGGGGCCCCACACCAGCAGGGAGGGCACCCGGTCGGCGCCGATCGCCGACAGCCCCGCGGCCACCTCGTCCAGGGCGGGGGCGCTGGGGTGGTCCGGGGTCACGGGGATGTCCGCCACGAACGCGCCGACGCCGACCCGCCGCGCGGCGCCGCGGTAGGGCGCCAGGTAGGCCGCCGCCACGCCCGGTGACAGGGGCCGCCGCGCGGTGGCCAGGGTGGCGCGCAGGAAGGCGCGGGTGGTGGTCGTGCCCACCAGGTGCAGGCCGGAGGCGGTGAAGGGCACCAGCACCGGGGGCAGGGCAGCGTCCTCGGGCTGGTGCACCGCGGTGTTGAGCAGCACGACGCCGGCCAGGACGTCGCGGTGGCGCCCGGCCCAGCCCGCCGAGACGACTCCGCCCCAGTCGTGGCCGACGGTGACCACGCGGGAGCTCCCCCCGCCGGTGGAGCCGCCGGTCAGGCCGAGGGCGTCGGTGAGGCGACCCAGGTCGTCCACGCGCCGCTCGAGGCGGCGGCGGGTGCCGGTGCGCTCGGAGAAGCCCATGTCGAGCTGGTCGGGGGCCACGACGCGCCAGCCGGCGGCCGCCGCCCGGGGCAGCAGCGCGCGCCACAGGTAGGACCACGTCGGGTTGCCGTGCACGGCCAGCAGCACCCCGACGGGCTCGGCGCCGGTCGCGCTGCGCACCTCGTCGGCCCCGTCGAGCAGGTGGACGGTCCGCTGCACGCCGTCGGCGTCGCTGAACGAGACCAGGCGCGACCAGGCCGGGTCCAGGCCGGGCAGGCCGGCCGGGGGGAGCGCCGCGGGGGCGCGGGTCACCAGACGATCTCGCAGAAGGCCGAGTTCAGGCCCGAGCCCACGCCCAGGCACAGCACCCGGTCACCCGGCTCCAGGGAGTCCGCCTCGCGAGCGAGCGTCATCGGCAGGGAGGCCGGCCCCACGTTGCCCAGCACGGGGTAGCTCTCGGGGACCTTCGACCACGGGACGCCGGTGCGCTCCACGAGCGCCGCCATGTGGATCTTGGAGACCTGGTGGAAGACGTAGCGGGCCACGCCGCTGCTCCAGCCCCACTCCTCGTCAGCGGCGTCGAACGCCTCGCCGACCAGGGCGACGCCGTGCTCGAGCAGGCCGCGGCCGTCGGCCACCATCTGCTCGGCGCTGGCCACGCACAGCCCGTGGTGGGAGCTGCCCGACCGCGCCACGCCACCCCTGACGCGGTGGCCCTCGGGGTGCTCGTCGGCGCGGCCGAGCACCGCGGCCACCGCACCCGAGCCGAGCGTGAGGGAGGCGAACTCGTCCAGGTACTCCTGGCGCGTCACCGGCTCGGTGGCCAGGCGCTGCAGGGTCCTGTCGAACATCGGCTTGATGTCCTCCGCGCCCACGACCACCGCGTAGCGCACCTGGCCGGCGTCGATCATCGCCGCCGCCGTCTGCATGCCGTTGACGAAGCCCAGGCAGGCGTTGGTGATGTCGAAGTTCATGGCCGAGCTCGGCAGCCCCATGGCCTCGTGCACGACGGCGGAGACGGCGGGCTCGAGGTGGTAGCGCGTCACCGAGGTGTTGATCACGAGGCCGACCTCGGAGGCGTCCACACCCGCCTCCGAGAGCGCCTTGGACCCCGCGGTCGCCGCGGCCTCGCCGCAGCTGACGTCGTCGGGGTAGAGGCGCCGCTCGCGGATGCCGGTGACGCGCTCGAGCAGGCCCGGGCGGATCTTGAGCCGCTCCATCGTGCCGGCGAGGCGCTCGTCGAGGTCGTCGGAGGTGACGACCACCGGCGCCTCGATGGCGTTGATGGACAGCAGGGCCGTGTTGGCCGCCCGCCAGCTCGTGTTGCCGTTCACGCACACCTCGTTCCAGGGCTCAGGACCCCTGAGGCTAACGGTCCCGGGCCAGTGCCGCCTGCGGCGCCGGACGCACGAGGGCCCGGTCGCGCACTGCGACCGGGCCCTGCTCGCGGTGCGCGAGGGGGGAGTTGAACCCCCACGCCCTTCCGGGCACACGGACCTGAACCGTGCGCGTCTGCCTATTCCGCCACTCGCGCGAGCAGCAGGAAAACTAGCACGCCCGTGCGGGCGCTCCGCGCAGCGGCCCCCGCCCCGGCGGCCCGCGGCGCGCGGGAGCGCCAGGACGGCGCAGCAGGACGGCGCCGCGGATACGATCCGCTGACCGGCTGCCGCACGTGAGGGGAGGGGCCGTGGGAGTGCTCGACCGCTTCGAGCGCAGCGTCGAGCGCGTGGTGAACGGCGTCTTCGCGAAGGCCTTCAAGAGCGAGGTGCAGCCCGTGGAGCTGGCCAGCGCGCTGCGGCGCGAGGTCGACACCACCTCGGCCGTCGTCGGTCCCGGCCGCACGCTGGTGCCCAACGCCTTCACCATCGACCTCGGCCCGGCCGACCACGAGCGCCTGTCCTCGTGGGAGGACGCGCTGGCCACCGAGCTGGCCACCGCGGTCACCGAGCACGCCCGCGCCCAGCGCTACTCCTTCTCCGGCCCGGTGTCCGTGCGCCTGCAGCGCGACGGGGAGCTGGCCACCGGCGTCTTCCGGGTCCGCAGCGCGCGCGTCCGCGGCGGCATCGCGCCCGCCACCTCGGCGGTGGCCACCCCCGCCCACCCGGTGCTGGAGGTCGACGGGCGCAGCTACCAGATGGTGGCCGAGCGCACCGTCATCGGCCGCGGCAGCGAGTGCGACGTCGTCGTCGACGACCCCGGCACCTCGCGGCGCCACCTGGAGGTGGTGCGCAGCGGCGGGCGCACCACCGTGCACGACCTCGGCTCCACCAACGGCACCGTGGTCGACGGTCGCCGCCTGGACGACGCCGGCGGGCGCACCGCGGTGCTGCACGAGGGCAGCCGGATCCAGCTGGGGCGCACCACGGTCGTCTTCCGCTCCGGGGCGAGCCCCGAGGACGCCGAGGACGGGGAGTGGTGAGGCCGTGAGCCAGCTCACCGTCACCGTCCTGCAGCTGGGCCTGCTGGTGCTGCTCTGGCTGTTCGTGCTCGGCGTGGTCGCCGTGCTGCGCCGCGACCTGCACGGGCCGCGCGCCGCGCGCCAGGGGGCTCCCGCGCCGGCCGCCGCCCGCCCCGGCGGTGGCGACGCCGTCGTGCCCGCCCGCCCCGAGCCGAGCGCCGGCGCCCCTGCGGCTCCCCGGCCGCCTGCCCCGGCCCCGGCCCCGGCCCCGGCCCCGGCCCCGGCGGCCCAGCGCGCCCGCCTGCTGGTCGTGGTGGAGGGACCGCGCGCCGGCACGCGCCTGGAGCTGGGCTCCTCGCCGGTGCTGCTGGGCCGGGCCGAGGACTGCACCCTGGTCCTGGGTGACGACTACGCCTCCGGCCACCACGCCCGGCTCACCCCCTCGAGCACCGCACCGGGGGGCTGGGTCGTCGAGGACCTGGGCTCCACCAACGGCACCAGCGCGGGCCGGGGCTCGGCCACCACCCCCGTGCGCGGCGCGGTGCCGGTCGGCGCCGGCAGCGCGGTGCGCATCGGACGCACCACCCTGGAGCTGCGCGCATGAGCCTCGCCCTGCGGGCGGCAGCCCGCTCCGACGTCGGCCTGGTGCGCTCGAGCAACCAGGACTCCGGCTTCGCCGGCACCCGCTTCGTCGTCGTCGCCGACGGGATGGGGGGCCACGCCGGCGGCGACGTGGCCTCCGCCACCGCCGTGGCCGAGCTCATGGGACTGGACGACGAGGCGCACGGCGCGGAGGCGCCGCAGCGCCTGGCCGACGGCGTGGCCCGCGCCCAGGCCGCGCTGCTGCGCAGGGTGGCCGCCGAGCCGGCGCTGGCCGGCATGGGCACCACGGTCACCGCCCTGCTGCGCGCCGGGGAGCGCCTGGTGCTCGCGCACCTGGGCGACTCGCGCGGGTACCTCCTGCGCGGCGGTGAGCTGGTGCAGGTGACGCGCGACCACACCTTCGTGCAGCGCCTGGTCGACGAGGGCCGCATCACCGCCGAGGAGGCCGAGCACCACCCGCAGCGCAACGTCATCCTGCGCGTCCTGGGGGACGTGCAGTCCTCCCCCGAGCCGGACCTGTCGGTGCAGGAGGCCCGCGTCGGGGACCGCTGGCTGCTGTGCTCCGACGGCCTGCCGCGCGTGGTCTCCGACGAGACGATCGGGCGCACGCTCACCGGGGTGCCGGACGTGGGCCGGTGCGCCGAGGCCCTGGTGGAGCTGGCGCTGCGCGCCGGCGCGCCGGACAACGTCACCTGCGTGGTCGCCGACGTCGTCGAGGTCGACCAGGGCCAGCCGCCGGTCACCGCCCGCCAGGTGGTGGGCGCCGCCGGTGAGCGGCCCGACCCCGCCGAGCGCGACGTGCGGATCCCCACCAGCCCGGCGATGCGGGCCGCCGTGCTCGGTCGCGGCGCCCGCGGCGGCGCGGGGCCGGTCACGGCCCTCGCCGCCGGCAGCGGCACCGACCTCGCCGACCGGGCCGACCTCGCCCACGGCGCCCCGGACGGCTCCGGCTCGGGGCCGCCCGGGGCGGTGGCGGAGCGTCCCGACGAGCCGCCACCGCGCCCGGCGAGGGTGCGCTGGGGGCTGCGGGTCGGGGTGCTCCTCCTCGTGGCCCTCGTCCTCGGGGGCGGCGCCCTGGCCGGGTCGGCGTGGCTGGGGCGCCAGTACTTCGTCGCCGACGAGGACGGCGCCGTGGCCGTCTACCGCGGCCTGTCCCAGGACGTCGGCCCCGTGCACCTGTCGCGGGTCGTCGACGTCACCGACGTCCGCGTCGCCGACCTGCCGGCCATCTACCGGGACCAGGTCACCTCCGGCATGAGCGCTGACAGCCTCCCCGCGGCCGAGCAGATCGTCTCCCGGCTGCGGGAGGTCTCCCGCACCGGCGGCGCCACCAGCACCGGCCCCTCGGCCACCCAGGGCGCCACCCCTGGCGCCACCCCGACCGACCTGACCAGCGCGCTGCCGGGCGACCAGCCGGCCGCGACGGCCAGCCCGCCGCCGACGTCGGCGGTGGCCCCGTGAGGGCGCGCTGGGTCGAGCTGGGCCTGACCGCGGTGGCGGTCGGCCTGGCGATGGCCGCCTACGGCCTGGTCGGCGTGGCCACCGCCGGCGCGTGGCCCGCGGACCTGCTCGGCTACGGCGGCGGCCTGGGCGCGCTGGCCCTGGTGCTGCACCTGGCGGTGCGCTGGCGCGCTCCGCACGCCGACCCGCTGCTGGTGCCCGTCGCCATGGTGCTCAACGGCCTGGGGCTGGCGCTGATCCACCGGCTCGACGTGGCCGAGGACGCCGCCTTCGCCGAGCGCCAGCTCGCGTGGTCCGGGGTCGGGCTGCTGCTGGCCACCGCCGTCGTCGTGCTGCTCAAGGACCACCGCTGGCTGCGCCGGTACACCTTCACGGCCATGGTGGTCGGCCTGGTGCTGCTGGTCATGCCCCTGGTCCCCGGCCTGGGCCGCAACATCAACGGCGCCCAGATCTGGGTCCGCGTCGGCCCGGTCGGCTTCCAGCCCGGAGAGCTGGCCAAGATCGTGCTCACGGTCTTCTTCGCCGGCTACCTCGTCACCGCGCGCGACACGCTGTCGCTGGTCGGGCCCCGGGTCCTGGGCCTGCAGCTGCCGCGCCTGCGCGACCTCGGGCCCCTCGTGGTGGCCTGGCTCGCCAGCCTGGGCGTGCTCGTGCTCGAGCGGGACCTCGGGACGTCGCTGCTCTTCTTCGGGCTGTTCGTGGCGATGCTCTACGTGGCCACCCAGCGCGTCAGCTGGATCGCCATCGGCCTGGTGCTCTTCGCCGGCGGCGCCGTCTTCGCGTGGAGCATCTTCTCCCACGTGCAGGCCCGCGTGAGCGCCTGGCTCGACCCGTTCGACCCCGCCGTCTACGGCAAGGAGTTCGGCGGCAGCTACCAGCTGGTGCAGGGACTGTTCGGCTTCGCCCACGGCGGCCTGGTCGGCACCGGCATCGGCCAGGGGCGCCCCCAGATCGTCCCGGAGGCCGAGAGCGACTTCATCCTGGCCACCCTGGGCGAGGAGCTGGGCCTGACCGGCGTGCTCGCCGTGCTGGTGCTCTACCTCGTGCTCGTCGAGCGGGGCCTGCGCGTCGCCGTCACCGTGCGCGACGGCTTCGGCAAGCTCCTCGCCGGCGGCCTGGCCTTCGCCATCGGTCTGCAGTGCTTCGTGGTGGCCGGCGGCGTGCTGCGCGTCATCCCCCTGACCGGCCTGACCATGCCGTTCCTGGCCTACGGCGGCTCCAGCCTGGTGGCCAACTGGATGATCGTCGGGCTGCTGCTGCGGGTCTCCGACGCCGCGCGCCGGCCCGCCCCCGCCGTCCCCGAGCCCGAGGGCGCCCCCGTGGTGCCCGACGAGGCCGGCTCGGCCGCCACCCAGGTGGTGCGCCTGTGAACGCCCCGCTGCGCCGCCTGGCCGTGGTCGTCACGGCCATGTTCACCGCGCTCATGGTCGCCGCGACGTGGGTGCAGTACGTCGACGCCGGCCAGCTGCGCGCCGACGCGCGCAACTCCCGCACGCTGTACGACCAGCTGGGCCGCGAGCGCGGGCCGATCACCACGGCCGACGGCACCGTGATCGCCCGGTCGGTGCCCGTGGACGACCGGTACCGCTTTCAGCGCGAGTACCCGCAGGGCGCGCTGTACTCGGCGGTGACCGGCACCTACTCGGTGACGACGGGCCCCAGCGGCCTCGAGCGCGCCGAGGACGACTACCTCTCGGGCACCTCCGACAAGCTGTTCTACCGCCGCATCTCCGACCTGCTCACGGGCGCGGAGCCCGGGGGGGCCGTGGTGGAGACCACCCTGCGCGACGCGGTCCAGCAGGCCGCCGCCGACGGGCTGGGCGACCAGCAGGGCGCGGTGGTGGCCCTCGACCCGCGCACCGGCGAGGTGCTGGCGCTGTACTCCTCCCCCGGGTGGGACCCCGGCCAGCTCGCCGACCACGACACCGCGGCCGCCGCGCAGGCGCGCGCCTCGCTGACCGACGCCACCGGGAACCCGCTGGTGAGCAAGGCGACCGCGCAGACCTACCCGCCGGGGTCGACCTTCAAGATCATCACGACGGCGGCGGCCCTGGAGAGCGGCCAGTACGGCGCGGACAGCCTCCTGGACGGCCCCGCCGAGCTCGAGCTGCCGCAGACCTCCTCGACCCTGTCCAACGACGACGGCAGGCCGTGCGGCACCGACGGGCGCACGACCCTGGCCGACGCGCTGCGCGTCTCGTGCAACACCGCCTACGCCAACCTGGGCCTGGCCCTGGGCCAGGACGCGCTGCGCGAGCAGGCGCAGGCCTTCGGCTTCGACGCCGCCCTGGACGTCCCGACGCGGGTGGCGGCCAGCCGCTTCCCGGCCGACCTCAACCCGCCGCAGCTCGCCCAGTCGAGCATCGGCCAGTTCGACGTGGCGGCCACCCCGATGCAGATGGCCATGGTCGCCGCGGCGATCGCGAACGGTGGAGTGGTGATGCAGCCGAACCTGGTGCGCACGGTGAGGGGCCGGGACCTGGAGGTCCTGGACGCGCCGGGCCCCACCGAGCGCGGGCGCGCCGTGTCCGAGCAGACCGCGAGCACCCTGACCGCCATGATGGAGGGCGTGGTGCAGTCCGGGACCGGTCGCAGGGCGCAGATCCCCGGCGTCAGCGTCGCCGGGAAGACCGGCACCGCGCAGAACCGCGCGGGGGCCGCGCCGCACGCGTGGTTCACCGCCTTCGCGCCCGCGGACGACCCGCAGGTGGCCGTGGCGGTGTTCGTGGAGTCCGGCGGCAGCGCCGCGCAGGAGGCCTCCGGCGGCAGCGTCGCCGCACCGATCGCCAGGTCGGTCATCCAGGCCGCGCTGGCGGCCCCGGACGCGGGGAGCGCCGGCTGATGCGCGTCGACGCGGGCACCGTGCTGGGCAACCGCTACCTGCTCACCACGCCCATCGCCTCCGGCGGCATGGGCGAGGTCTGGGAGGCCCGCGACGAGCTGCTGGGGCGCACCGTGGCGGTCAAGGTGCTGCGCAGCGAGCTCGCCAGCGACCCCGGCTTCCTGGCCCGCTTCCGCACCGAGGCCCGCAACAGCGCGCGCCTGGCGCACCCCGCCATCGCCGCGACCTACGACTACGGCGAGTCCGACGGCAGCGCCTGGCTGGTCATGGAGCTGGTGCCCGGGGAGCCGCTGAGCGACCTGCTGGCCACCCAGCACTCGGTCGAGCCCCGCCGGGCCATGCGCATCATCGCCTCGGCCGCCTCCGGGCTGGCCGCCGCGCACGAGGCCGGGATCGTCCACCGCGACGTCAAGCCGGGCAACCTGCTCGTCACGCCCACCGGCGGGGTCAAGGTCACCGACTTCGGGATCGCCCGCGCGGCCGCCGAGGCGCCGCTGACCGCCACCGGCCAGGTGATGGGCACCGCCGCCTACCTCTCCCCCGAGCAGGCGACGGGCCGGCGGGACCTGACCCCGGCCGTCGACGTCTACGCCCTGGGGGTGGTGGCCCACGAGATGCTCGCGGGGCAGCGCCCGTTCACGGGCGACTCCCAGGTCGCGATCGCCCTGGCGCAGGTCAACGACGCCCCGCCCCCGCTGCCGGCCTCCGTGCCGGCCGGTGCCCGCGCGCTGGTCGACGCCTGCCTGGCCAAGGACCCCCGGGACCGCCCGCGCGACGCCAGCGTGGTCGCCCAGGTCGCCTCCCTGGCGGCCGACGGCGACGACGGGCGCGCCCAGCGCGTGCTGCGGGCCGGGCTGGGCACGGCCGGTGCGGCCGGTCTGACGGGTGCCTCCACGGTGGCGCTGCCCCCGACGGCCGACGCCACGCGGGCGATGCCGCCGTCCAGCGGTGACGAGACGGTGCCGTGGCCGGAGCCGGCGGCCCCCGCCACCCGCCGCTCCGCGCAGGCCGCCTACGCCGCGGGCGCCGCCGCCGCCGCGGGCGCGGCGGCCGGTGGCGCGCCCGCCACCGGGATGACCACCGGCCAGCACGGGGCCCCCGAGCCCACCGGGCAGCGCTCGGGGCGGGGCCGCATGACGGTGCCGCTGCTGGGGCTGCTCGCCGTGCTCGTCGTCGTCCTGGCCGCGCTGGTCTACCTCACCCAGCAGGGCGGCTCGGAGGCCGACCCGCAGAACACCCCGCTGCCCCTGAGCACGACCACACCGGCGTCCAGCCCGACCCCGGAGGTGACCACGGTCACCGAGACGCAGGGTCCCTCCCAGACCAGCGCGGCCCCCTCGGAGACCGAGCCCACCGAGGCCACGCAGGCGCCGACGGAGTCCGAGGCCCCGAGCGCCTCCGAGCCCGCCGCACCCAGCACCTCCGAGCCGGCCCCGTCGCCCTCGCAGCCCGCTCCCACCACCGGCGCGCCCGCCACGCCGAGCGCCACCGGCACCGCCGGCGGCGCCCCCGCGGGCGGCACCGTGCAGCAGGCGGACGGGGCGTGAGCGCGGCCCCCCGGGTGCTCGGAGACCGCTACGAGGTCTCCGAGCTGCTCGGGCGCGGCGGCATGGCCGAGGTCCACGCCGGGCGCGACCAGCGGCTGGGCCGCCGCGTGGCCATCAAGCTGCTGCGCTCGGACATGGCCCGCGACCCGGTCTTCCAGGCCCGGTTCCGCCGCGAGGCGCAGTCGACGGCGGGGCTCAACCACCCCGCGATCGTGGCGGTCTACGACACCGGCGAGGACGTCTCCACCGAGTCCGGGGGCGCCCAGGTCCGCACCCCGTACATCGTCATGGAGTACGTCGAGGGCCGCACCGTGCGCGACCTGCTCGACGAGGCCGGCGGCGCGGGCCTCGGCACCCAGCGCGCGGTGGAGATCACCGCGGGGGTGCTGACGGCGCTGCAGGCCGCCCACGACGCCGGGATCGTCCACCGCGACGTCAAGCCCGCCAACGTCATGGTGACGCCCTCGGGCGGCATCAAGGTGATGGACTTCGGCATCGCCCGCGCCGTGGCCGACTCCTCGGCGACCATGACCCAGACCAGCGCCGTCATCGGCACCGCGCAGTACCTCTCCCCCGAGCAGGCCCGCGGTGAGGTGGTCGACGCCCGCACCGACCTGTACTCCACCGGGTGCCTGCTCTACGAGCTGCTGACCGGCCGCCCGCCCTTCATCGGCGACTCCCCCGTGGCCGTGGCCTACCAGCACGTCGGGGAGCTGCCGACCCCGCCCAGCCAGCACAACCGCGCCGTCGACGACGAGCTCGACCGGGTGGTGCTCAAGGCCCTCGCCAAGCAGCGCGACGACCGCTACGCCGACGCCGAGGAGTTCCGCGAGGACCTGCTCGCCGCCGAGGCGGGGCACCCGGTGATGGCCCCGACCGTCGCCGTGGCCCACGCCGCGGCGACCCAGCACCTGCCCACCACCACCGAGGCGACCCGGGCCGTGGCCGCCGGCGGCTTCGTGAGCCGCCGCACGCGCACGGACCCCACCGGCCGCGCCGCAGCGGTGGACGCCCCGGCCACCGGCCAGTTCGCCGCGCAGCCACCGCCCCGGCGGGGCAGCCGCGCCCTCATGACCGCGCTGGTGCTGCTGCTGCTGGTGGTCCTCGGCCTCGTCGGCTGGCTGACCTGGCGCGCCTACCAGGAGTCCAGCATGGTCACCGTGCCGACGCTGGTCGGGGAGACCCAGCAGTCCGCGCAGGCGCGCCTGCAGGCGCTCGGCCTGAGCGCCGGTGAGGTCACCGAGCGGGAGGACGCCGCCGCGGCCGGCACGGTCATCGACTCCGACCCGCCGGCGGGGGAGCGCGTGGACGCGAAGTCCTCGGTGGCGCTGGTGGTCTCCAGCGGGCCCGCCGCGGTCTCCGTGCCCGACGTCACGGGGCGCACCGAGAGCCAGGCCAAGCAGGACCTGGAGGCCGAGGGCCTCCGGGAGGGCACGGTCTCCCCGCAGGACTCCCCGCTCCCGCAGGGCACGGTGATGTCGAGCGACCCGCCTGCCGGGACCCCGGTGCAGCCGGGCACGGCCGTCGACCTGGTCATCGCCTCGGGCCGCGTGGCCCTGACCGACCAGAGCGGCAGGAGCCAGGAGGCCGCCCAGGCGGCCCTGACCGAGCTGGGCCTGAGCCCGTCCTACACGGTGGAGCCCTCCGACGCGCCCGCGGGGCAGGTCATCCGGCAGAGCCCGGCCAGCGGGAGCGTCGCGGTCGGCAGCATCGTGCAGCTGGTCGTCTCCGGCGGGCCCACCGCCAGCCCCTCGCCCACCGAGCCGCCCACCGCGGCGCCGACCGAGGAGCCCGCCGACGGCGGCGGCGCCGAGCCCTCGCCCACCCCGACCCCCACCCCGACAGGCTCGCCGAGCGGCACCCCGACGCAGGGCACCACCCTGGCGCCCCAGGAGCCCGGCCAGGACCCGTCGACCGGTCCGCGGCAGGGCTCCCGGCAGGGGCCCGCCGAGGACGACGAGTAGCGGACGGGCGTCAGCGGGGCGCGCTGGAGCGCACGAGCGGGGCCATCCCCGCCGAGCGCTCCACCGCGCCGTCGTCCCCGCAGACCTCCAGCCAGTTGGCCAGCAGCCGGTGGCCGCCCTGGGTGAGCACCGACTCGGGGTGGAACTGCACGCCGTGCAGGGGCAGCTCGCGGTGCTGCAGCGCCATGACCACGCCCCCCGCGGTGCGGCCGGTCACCACGAGCTCGTCGGGGACGGTGTCGGCGACCACCGCCAGGGAGTGGTAGCGGGTGGCCGTGAACGGCTCGGGCAGGCCGTGCAGCACGCCCCGGCCGTCGTGGACGACCTCGCTGGTCTTGCCGTGCAGCAGCTCCTCGGCGTGGGTGACGGTGGCGCCGTAGACCTCGCCCAGGGCCTGGTGCCCCAGGCAGACGCCCAGCATCGGCGTGCCGGTGTCCGCGCAGCGGCGCACGAGGTCGGGGCTGGCGCCGGCCTCCTTCGGAGCGCCCGGCCCCGGGGAGAGCAGCACCCCGTCGGCGCCCTCGAGCGCGTCCTCGCGCGCCAGCGCGGGGTCGTCGTTGCGCAGGACGCGGCAGTCGGCGCCGAGCTGCTCCAGGTAGCCCACGATGGTCCACACGAAGCTGTCGTAGTTGTCGACGACGAGCACGCGGCCTCCGGTGGAGCTCATCGGGGAACCGTAGCGTGCGCGAGCTGCAGCGAGCCGTCCCAGCCGGGCACGCTGACCTCCTCCTGGCGCAGCTGCCAGCCGAGCCCGACGCGCGCGGCGTCGGCCAGGTAGGCGCGCACGGCCGGGGAGGAGTCGACAGCGGCCTGCAGCGCCTGGGGGTCCCCGACGGCCCTCACGGTGTACGGCGGGGCGTACAGGCGCCCCTGCAGCCGCAGGACGTTGCCGACGCAGCGGACCGCGGAGGTGGAGATGATCCGCTGGTCCTGCAGCCCCACCGCCGTGGCCCCGCCCGCCCACAGGGCGTTCACCACGGCCTGCAGGTCCTGCTGGTGGACGATGAGGACGTCCGCGGCCACGCCGCTGGCCCCCGCGGCGGCGGCGGTGTCGGCGGCGCGCGGGGCGTCGTCCAGTGTGATGACCAGGCCCGGCCCCTCGACGGGTTCGAGCCCCGCCGAGCCGGCGAGGGAGCCGGCCTGGGCCTGCAGGCGCTGGGCGACGGGGTCGTCGACCTCGCGCCCCAGCTGGGC
Source organism: Quadrisphaera sp. KR29 (assembly GCF_052644995.1). Taxonomy (NCBI): domain Bacteria; kingdom Bacillati; phylum Actinomycetota; class Actinomycetes; order Kineosporiales; family Kineosporiaceae; genus Quadrisphaera; species Quadrisphaera sp. KR29. The sequence goes on along the minus strand of NZ_JBQXXG010000004.1, from coordinate 142,102 downwards.
CACCTCATCCTGCAGCACCGCCAGGCGGCGGTCGGCGCGGGCGACGTCGCGCTCCTGGGCCACGACCTGGCTGCGCAGGTCGCTCGTGCTGGCCCGCAGGTCGGTGCCGTCGGCGGTGCGGGCGCTGGTCGCGAACAGGGCGCCGGCGAGCACGAGGACGACGACGACGGCGGTGCTGCCCGCACCCAGGCGCCGCCAGCGCCGCCCGGCGGGGGTGGCGCCCGGCCGGTCCGCCGGGGTCCGGCCCGCGTGCAGCGGGGGCCCGGGCGGGCCAGGAGGCGGGTCCGGCGTCGCGCCCAGCGGTGCCTGCGTCACGGCTCGCCCTCCCCGCCCACTGCGGGCGACTACCCTCGGGCGCTGACAGCCCTGCTGGAGGAGGACCGGTGCCCGAGTCGAGGATACGTCGCCGCCGCGCGTGGACGGCGCCGCGCGAGAAGAGCGCCGGCCCCCGCCCGAGCCCGCGCTGGTGGGTGCCGGTGATGCTCGGCCTGATGCTGCTCGGCCTGGTCTGGATCGTCGTGTACTACCTCAGCGGGGCCACCTACCCCGTCCCGCAGCTCGGCCCGTGGAACCTCGGGGTCGGCTTCGGGGTGGTGCTGGTGGGCTTCGCCATGACCACGCGCTGGCGCTGAGCGCGGGCCCGGCCCGCCCGGGACGGGCTCACAGCAGCCCGGTGGCCGCCATCCGCGCGACGGCGGCCACGAGCAGCACCAGCGCCACCGCCGCGGCCCCGGCCACCTGGACGGGCGTCCGGGCGCGCCGGGGGGCGTAGGCGAAGGCCGCCCCCAGCGCCAGCCCCGTCACGAGCCCGCCGAGGTGGGCCTGCCAGGCGATGTTGGGCAGCACGAAGCCGATCGCCCCGTTGATGGCGATCAGCACGACGATCTGGCCGAAGCGCTGGTTGAGGCGCCGCTGGACCAGCACCAGGGCGCCGAAGAGCCCGAACACGGCGCCGGAGGCACCGACCGACAGGGTGTTCCACCCGCTGCTGGAGGGGCCGACGAGCAGCAGGGTCCCGACCGAGCCGCCGAGGGCGGAGAGCAGGTAGAGCGCCGCGAAGCGCGCCCTGCCGAACTGCTGCTCGAGGTAGGTGCCGAACAGCCACAGCGCGTACATGTTGAAGCCGATGTGGACGATCCCGCCGTGCAGGAAGGCGGCGGTCAGGAAGCGCCAGGGCTGTGCGGCGGCCGCCGCGGGCGCGAAGCCGTACCGGTAGGTGGTGGCCGGCGCCACGGTGGTCTGCAGCAGGTACACGGCCGCGCAGACCGCGATGATCGTCAGGGTCACCACCGGCCGGCCGCGGCGCAGCGTCGCGCCGAAGGCCGTCCTGGCCTGCCGGGTGCCGCGGGCGCCCTCGCGGACGCAGTCGACGCACTGGACCCCCACCGCTGCGGGGCGCTGGCACTCGGGGCAGGCCGGCCTCTCGCAGCGCTGGCAGCGGACGTAGGAGACCCGGTCGGGGTGGCGGGGGCAGACCGGGTCCTGCCCGGGGGCCTGGGGCCCCCAGGCAGGCTCGGTCACGGGCGGGTCACCCCGGGGTCAGGCGGTGATCTCGACCGACTCGAGCACCACGGGCTCGACGGGGCGGTCCATGGCGCCGGTGCGCACAGCGGCGATGGCGTCGACCACCTTGCGGCTCTCCTCGTCGGCGACCTCGCCGAAGATCGTGTGCTTGCCCTGCAGCCAGGTGGTCGGCGCCACGGTGATGAAGAACTGCGAGCCGTTGGTGCCCGAGCCGCCGCGCTTGCCGGCGTTGGCCATGGCCAGCAGGTAGGGCTTGGTGAAGGTCAGCTCGGGGTGGATCTCGTCGTCGAAGGTGTACCCGGGGCCGCCGGTGCCGTTGCCCACCGGGTCACCGCCCTGGACCATGAAGCCGGGGATCACGCGGTGGAAGGTGAGCCCGTCGAAGAACCTGTCGGTGCGCGTGGCGCCGGTCTGCGGGTCGGTCCACTCCTTCTCGCCCGTGGCCAGGCCGGTGAAGTTGGCCACCGTCTTGGGCGCGTGGTCGGGGAAGAGCACCACGCGGACGTCGCCGTGGTTGGTGTGCAGGGTCGCCTCCATGCCCCCATCCTCGCACCGGTGCGATCTCGCCCCCTCGCTGGGCGAGCGGGAGCCCCTCCCGGCAGGATGGGCGCCGACGGTCCGGGAGCCGGGCCCGGGAGGAGGAACGCGTGTTCGGGAGCAAGAACCGAGCGGAGCGGACCGCCGCGGCGGTCAGCCACGCCACCGAGGCGGCCGGGGCGACGCTCGCCGGCAAGGCCGAGAAGCACGCCGCGGCGGTCGCCGGCCAGCTCGCCGCGGCGGGCAGCGCCGCCAAGGGCGCCGGCCACACGGTGGCGGCCTCGGGCGCTGCGCTGCAGGCGGGTGCGCTGGGCAGCGCCTCGCGCATCGCCAAGAGCGCCGAGGAGTGGAGGAAGCAGGCCGGGCCGGCCGCCGCGCAGGCCCGCGAGGCCGCCGCCGCGTACGCCGGCCAGGCCCGGGGATGGGCCCAGCCCCGCGTGGAGGGTGCCTACCAGCGGGCCGTGCCGGTGGTGCTCGACGCCAAGGAGCGCAGCATCCGCGCCGCAGCCCCGCGCGTCGAGCACGCCGCGGAGTCGCTGGTCCCGCGGGTCGACAGCGCCCGCGACACCATCGTCGAGGACTGGCTGCCCCGCGCCGTCGCCGCCGTGAGCGCCGCCGCCGCGGCCGCTGCCGCCAAGGCGGGCGAGGCCACCGACGCCGCCGCCACGAGCACCACCAGCGGTCTGAAGCGGGTCAGCGGGAGCCCCCTCATCAGCGCGAAGGCGGCTCGCCGGGCCGCTCGGCGCCGTCGCACGCGCCGCTTCCTGGTCTTCACCACCATCGCCAGTGCCGCCGGCGCGGCCGGCTGGGCCGTGTGGAAGTCCCGCCAGCAGGCCGTGGTGGACCCGTGGGTGCCCGCCACGGCACCGGGCACGGGGGTCCAGACCGGTCCGGCCGACCACAGCCGCCTGTCCTCGGCGACCCCCGGCTCCTCCGGGTCCGCCGGGAGCTCCCTGGGCGCCGGCGGTGCTGCCAGCACGTCCTCCGACGTCGACACCCCGCCCGCCGACGGCGCCTCCTCGGGCCAGGGCGCGGCCTCGAAGGTGCGGGAGGCCGCTGAGAAGGCGGCCGGGAAGGCCCAGGAGGTCGTCGGGAAGGCGTCGGGCGGGTCCGACGGCGGTGGCTCGAAGGACTCCGCGTCCTCGAAGGCCGAGACCCAGCCGCCGACGCTCACCACCAGCGCCACCACCGCCGGGACCTCCGACGCGGTCCTCGGCGACGCGACGAAGAGCGCCGACACCCCCGAGGGCCCGGCCTCGACGTCGTCCACGACGCCCAAGCCGCAGGGCAGGCCCAAGCCGGGCGGCTCCGGCTCCTGAGGCAGCAGGACGGCGAGGGCCGGCCACCCGCTGGGTGGCCGGCCCTCGCCGTGTGTGTCTCCGAGTGGAGGCGAGGGGACTCGAACCCCTAACCCCCTGCATGCAAAGCAGGTGCGCTACCAGTTGCGCCACGCCCCCGGGGGCACGTCGGGTGGGCCTAACAGGACTTGAACCTGTGACCTCTTCCTTATCAGGGAAGCGCTCTGACCAACTGAGCTATAGGCCCGGACCGGGGCGCACGCGCACCCGGGTGGAACGAGGTTACCGCACGCCCGCGGCTCAGTCGTCGCTGAGGGTCAGCCGGACACCGCCGACCAGGCCGCTGGCCAGGTTGTACAGCAGGGCCCCCAGGGTGCTGATGAGGGTCAGCAGCACCACGTCGACCACGGCGAGGAAGACGGTCACCGACAGCACGCGCGAGAGGCTCAGCAGGTCGGCGAGCCGGAACTCGCTCTCGCTGCCGACCACGTCGCTGATGACGCTGTCGAGCTGGGAGAAGACCCCCATGCCGTTGAGGACCGACCACAGCACGGTGACGGCGACGACGGCGATGATGCCCAGCGCCACGGACAGCAGGAAGGCCAGGCGGGCGACGGACCAGAGGCTGACGCGGGACAGGCTCAGCCGGACCCGGCGCGGGGCGTCGGCTGCGGGCGCCGGGGCCGCGTGCCCCGCCTCCGGGTGCTCGGCCGCCCGAGCCGCGCTCGCCTGTCCGGCCGGGCGCGCCGCCGCGGGCGCCGCGCTGCCTGCTGACCCGGTCGACCCGGCCGCCGGGGTGCGGGAGGACCCCGGCAGCGGTGCCGTCGCCGCCGACGACGGCCTGGCGGTGCCCCGCTGCACCGCCGCGGCCTGCCCCGCCGCGGAGCCGGACGACCCCGGCGCGGCGACTGCGGGAGCGGGTCCCGGCCGGGACGCGCCCGGCCGCGGAGTCCCGCTCTGGCCGCTGGACGGGGACGGCGTCCTGGTCGGCGCCGCACCGGTCGGGGTCGTGCTGGCCGGTGCTGCGCTGGTCGGGGTCGTGGCAGGGCCAGCCGCACCCGAGGGCGATGGCCCCGGGCGGCCGGGCTGACCGGGGCGCGGGCCGTTGCCGAGCGTGCCCCCCGCCCCGGTCCCCGCTGACGCGGCCGCGGCGGGCCGGGCGGCGGCCGGGCGCTGGCCCGCGGGGCGCTGCCCCGCCGCGGACGCGCCCGGCGCTGGGCCGGACGGCGCCGCGGACGCGGGCCGTCCGGGGCTGCCCGCGGAGTCTCGGGCGTCAGTCTTCTCCGACGGGCTCACGCCCCACCTCCGGGCTCAGGCTCAGGCCCGCCCGACGGTACGGCATCCGGGCCGTCCCCGCCGGGAGCCGCGCCCGGAGCCGGCTCCTCGCCGACCTCCTCCTCAGCGGCGCGCTCGGCGTTGCGCGCCACCAGGAGGATCTGGTCCCCGGCGTCGACCCGGGCGAAGCTCACACCCATCGTGTCCCGCCCGGTGGCCCGGACCTCGGCGGCGCGGCTGCGAACGACCTTGCCGCTGGCCATGACCACGAGCACCTCGTCGTCGTCGCGCACGAGCAGGGCGCCCGCGAGGTCCCCGCCGCGCTCGGAGGGCTTGGCCACCCTGACCCCGAAGCCGCCGCGGCCCTGCACGCGGTACTGGTCCACCGCGGTCCGCTTGGCCGTGCCGGAGGCGAAGACCACGAAGACGTCGGCGGTGGTGTCGTCGCGCACCGCGTCCATGGCGAGGAGCTCGTCGCCGTCGCGGAAGCGCATGCCGGTCACGCCCGAGGTGGCCCGCCCCATCGGGCGCAGCGCGTCGTCGGAGGCGGTGAAGCGCACCGACTGGCCCTGGCGGGAGACCAGGAGCAGGTCGTCCTCGTCACCCACGAGGCGCGCCGAGACGAGCTCGTCGCCGTCGCGCAGGTTGATCGCCACCACGCCGCCGGAGCGGGGCGAGTCGTACTCGACCAGGCGGGTCTTCTTGACCAGGCCGCTGCGCGTGGCCAGCACCAGGAACGGCGCCTGGGCGTAGTCGCGCAGGTCCAGCACCTGGGCGATGGTCTCCCCCGGCTGGAAGGCGAGCAGGTTGGCGACGTGCTGGCCGCGCGCGTCGCGCCCGCCCTCGGGCAGCTCGTGCGCCTTGGCCCGGTAGACCCGCCCGAAGTTGGTGAAGAACAGCAGCCAGTGGTGCGTGGTGGTGGTGAAGAAGGTGCTGACCAGGTCGTCCGCGCGCAGGGCGGCACCGCGCACGCCCTTGCCGCCGCGCCGCTGGGCGCGGTAGGCGTCCACGCGGGTGCGCTTGGCGTAGCCCCCGGCCGTGATCGTGACGACCACGTCCTCCTCGGGGATGAGGTCCTCCACGCTCATGTCGCCCTCGAAGGGCACGATGCGCGTGCGGCGGTCGTCGCCGTACTTGGCGACGATCTCCCCCAGCTCCTCCCCGACGATGGTCCGCTGGCGGGCCGGGCGGGCGAGGATGTCCTCGTAGTCGGTGATCAGCGCGACGAGGGCGTCGTGCTCGTCGGTGATGCGCTGGCGCTCCAGGGCCGCCAGGCGGCGCAGCTGCATCTCGAGGATGGCGTTGGCCTGGACCTCGTCGATGTCCAGCAGCCCCATGAGGCCGGTGCGGGCGTCCTCGGTGGTGGCCGAGGCCCGGATGAGGGCGATGACCGCGTCGAGGGCGTCCAGGGCCTTGAGCTGGCCGATGAGGATGTGCGCCCGCTGCTGCGCGCGGCGCAGGCGGAACTGCGTGCGCCGGACGACGACCTCGAGCTGGTGGGTGATCCAGTGCGAGACGAACGCGTGGAGCGGCAGCGTGCGGGGCACCCCGTCGACCAGCGCGAGCATGTTCGCGCTGAAGTTCTCCTGCAGCGGCGTGTGCTTGTAGAGGTTGTTCAGCACCACCTTCGCCACGGCGTCGCGCTTGAGCACCACCACGAGGCGCTGCCCGGTCTTGCCCGACGTCTCGTCGCGCACGTCGGCGATGCCGGCGATCCGGCCGGTGTTGGCCAGCTCCGCGATCTTCGTCGCGAGGTTGTCGGGGTTCACCTGGTAGGGCAGCTCGGTGACGACCAGGCACTGGCGGTTCTGGATCTCCTCCACCGCCACCACCGCGCGCATGGGCACGCTGCCGCGCCCCGTGCGGTACATGTCCTCGATGCCCGCGCGGCCCAGCACGGTGGCGGCCGTCGGGAAGTCCGGCCCCTGGATGCGCGCCATCAGCGCGGCCAGCAGCTCCTCCTCGTCGGCGTCGGGGTGCTCCAGCGCCCACTGCACGCCGTCGGCCACCTCGCGCAGGTTGTGCGGCGGGATGTTGGTGGCCATGCCCACGGCGATGCCCGCGGACCCGTTGACCAGGAGGTTGGGGAAGCGCGAGGGCAGGACGTCGGGCTCGAGCTCGCGCCCGTCGTAGTTGGGCGAGAAGTCGACGGTCTCCTCGTCGATGTCCCGCACCATCTCCAGCGCCAGCGGGGCCATGCGGCACTCGGTGTACCGCGGCGCGGCCGCGGGGTCGTTGCCCGGGGAGCCGAAGTTCCCCTGGCCCGCGACCAGCGGGTAGCGCAGCGACCAGTCCTGCGCCAGGCGCACCAGGGCGTCGTAGATGGCCGTGTCGCCGTGGGGGTGGTAGTTCCCCATGACGTCACCGACCACGCGGGCGCACTTGGAGTACGGGCGGTCGGGGCGGTAGCCGCCGTCCCACATCGCGTACAGCACGCGCCGGTGCACGGGCTTGAGGCCGTCGCGCACGTCGGGCAGGGCCCGGCTCACGATGACGCTCATCGCGTAGTCGAGGTAGGACCGCTGCATCTCCAGCTGCAGGTCGACCTGCTCGATGCGGTCGCCCCCGGACGAGGCGGCGGCGGGCACGGTGCCGGTGGGCGGCTCAGACATCGAGGAACCTCACGTCGTGGGCGTTGCGCTGGATGAAGGAGCGCCGCGAGTCGACGTCCTCCCCCATGAGCACCGCGAAGATGGCGTCGGCGGCGGCGGCGTCGTCGAGGGTGACCTGGCGCAGGGTGCGGTGGGCGCGGTCCATCGTGGTCAGGGCCAGCTCGTCCCAGTTCATCTCGCCCAGGCCCTTGTAGCGCTGGACGGCGCCCTCCTTGGGCAGGCGGCCCCCGTTCGCCGTGCCGTCGGCGACCACCGCGTCGCGCTCGCGGTCGGAGAAGACGAAGTCGTGCTCGCGGTTGGACCACTTCACCCGGTACAGCGGCGGCTGCGCCAGGTACACGTGCCCCGCCTCGACCAGCGGCCGCATGTAGCGGAACAGCAGCGTCAGCAGCAGCGTGGTGATGTGCTGGCCGTCGACGTCGGCGTCGGCCATGAGCACGATCTTGTGGTACCTCAGCTTGGAGAGGTCGAACTCCTCCCCGATGCCGGTGCCGAAGGCCGTGATGAGCGCCTGGACCTCCTGGTTGCCCAGCGCCTTGTCGAGGCGGGCCTTCTCGACGTTGAGGATCTTGCCGCGGATGGGCAGGATCGCCTGCGTCTCGGGGTCGCGGCCGCGCACGGCGGAGCCGCCGGCGGAGTCGCCCTCGACGATGAAGACCTCGCAGCGGGTCGGGTCGTTGGACTGGCAGTCCTTGAGCTTGCCGGGCAGGCCGACGCCGTCCATGAGGCCCTTGCGGCGCGTGGCCTCGCGGGCCTTGCGGGCCGCCAGGCGCGCCTGGGAGGCGCTGATGGCCTTGCGGACCACCGCGCGCGCCTCGTTGGGGTTCCTCTCGAGCCAGTCGGAGAGGTTCTCGGTCATGCGGTTCTGGACGAAGCCCTTGACCTCGGTGTTGCCGAGCTTGGTCTTGGTCTGGCCCTCGAACTGCGGCTCGCCGAGCTTGACCGACACGACGGCGGTGAGGCCCTCGCGCACGTCGTCGCCGGTGAGGTTGTCGTCCTTCTCCTTGAGCAGGCCGTTGGCGCGCGCGTAGCGGTTGACCAGCGCGGTCAGCGCGGCGCGGAAGCCCTCCTCGTGCGTGCCGCCCTCGTGGGTGTTGATGACGTTGGCGTAGGTGTGGACGGACTCGGAGTAGGCCGTCGTCCACTGCATCGCGATCTCGAGCGACATGCCGCGGTCGGCGTCCTCGGCGTCGAAGGCGATGACCGAGTCGTGGACGGCCTCGGAGCGCTTCTGGGCGTTGAGGTGCCTGACGTAGTCGATGAGCCCGCCGTCGTAGCGGTACGTGACCGAGCGGGCCTTGACGGACTCGTCGTAGTCCTCGCCCTCCTCGGTCGTGGTGGGCCGCTCGTCGGTGAGCCGCAGCTCCAGGCCCCGGTTGAGGAAGGCGTACTGCTGCAGGCGGGCCCGGAGCGTCTCGTAGTCGAAGACGACCGTCTCGAAGGTCTCCTCGCTGGGCCAGAAGGTCACCGTGGTGCCGGTGGTGGTGGCCTCCTCGCCCTTCGCCAGGGGGGCCTCGGGCACGCCGTGGCGGTAGGCCTGCCGCCAGACGTGGCCCTTCTGGCGCACCTCGACCTCGACGCGGCGGGACAGGGCGTTGACGACCGAGATGCCCACCCCGTGCAGGCCGCCGGAGACCGCGTACCCGCCGCCGCCGAACTTGCCGCCGGCGTGCAGCACGGTGAGCACCACCTCGACGGCGGGCTTGCCCTCCGACGGCATGACGTCGACGGGGATGCCGCGGCCGTCGTCGGCGACGCGGACGCCGCCGTCGGCCAGGAGCGTCACGTCGATGGCGGTGGCGTGCCCCGCGAGGGCCTCGTCGACGGAGTTGTCGACAACCTCCCACACGAGGTGGTGCAGGCCGCGCTCGCCGGTGGAGCCGATGTACATGCCGGGCCGCTTGCGGACCGCCTCCAGGCCCTCGAGGACCTGGATGTTGCTGGCGTCGTACGTGGGGGACGACGGTGCCGGGCCGCTGCTGCGGTGGTGCTCCTCCGGCTGCTCGGCCAGGGGCTGCTGGAGAGCCTCGGGCACGGGAACGTCGTCGTTGTGGGCGTCGGCCACGGTCCTCCTCGTGCAGTCGCGCGCCCAGGGGCGCGCGTGGAGCTCCATCCTACGGGGAGGGTCCGACACCGCGTCGCGGGACGCGCTCGCCGCCGACCGCAGGACCCCCAGCGAGGCCCGTGGACGCCCCGCTGCGCCCCGAACGCACCACCGGTGGTCCCCCGGGTCCGCCCCGGTCCTGCGAGGGCCGCTGCGCGCCGATGCGCCGCTCCGGTCCCGGGGCGCCCCGCCGGCGAGCGGGCCGCGGCGGCGGCGGGCGCCTCAGCCGTAGGTGTCGCGCGGGCCGCGGCCGCCCGCGGAGCGGCTGCCCGCGCGCCACGAGGGACCGGCGGGCCCGCGCACCACGAGCCGGGTCACCACGCCCTCCCCGAGCTCCTCGCCCAGGCGCCGCAGCACGGTGGCCGTGAGCAGGCGCACCTGCGTGGCCCAGGCCGTGGAGTCGGCCCGCACCACCAGCTCCCCCTCGGCGAAGGCCTCCGGCTGGCAGTGGGCGGCGACCTCGGCGCCCACGACGTCGGACCAGCGGCCCATCACCCCGCCCACGGCCACCGGCGTCCTCCAGCCGCGCTCGCTCACCAGGCGCCCGATGCTCGCGCTGACGGTCTGCGGGTCCCTGGCGTCGGGCCGCGCGCCGCTGCCCCCGCCCGTCCCGCGCCGGACCCCGCCCGCGCCGCCGCCAGGACCGGCGGCACCCCCCGCCCCGCTGCGGCCGGGGGGCGGCAGCGAGCCCGGCCTGCCGGGGCGCGCACCGCGGGCGCGCGCCGCGGCGCGCGCCCGGTGCAGGGCGGTCGCGGCGGCGTCGGGCAGCTCCTCGGGGGCGGGCGGGGCGTCGGGGTCGACGGGCCGGCCGGCGGGGGGCCCGTCGGCCGGGCCGGGGGGCGGGCCCGGCACGTCAGCCCTCCACGGTCCCGGCCCGCACCTGCAGGCGCCGGCCCGCGAGCTCGCCGGGCACGTCCTCGGCGACGGCGGCGGTCACGAGCACCTGCTCGGCCGGGGCCACCAGGGAGGCCAGCCGCTGGCGCCGGCCCGCGTCGAGCTCGGCGAAGACGTCGTCCAGGACGAGCACCGGCTCGCTGGCGGGGTCCCTGGGGCCGTCGCCGCACAGGAGCTCGTACAGGCCGAGCCGCAGCGCCAGCGCGTAGGACCAGGACTCCCCGTGGCTGGCGTACCCGCGCGCCGGCAGGCCCGACAGCTCCAGCAGCAGGTCGTCGCGCTGCGGCCCCACCAGCGAGGTCCCCCGCTCGAGCTCCTCGGTGCGCAGCTGCGCCATCTGCTCCAGCAGCGCCTGCGCCAGGTCGGCGCGCGGCGGCAGCTCCGCGTCTCCGGCCAGGTCGAGGTCGGCCAGCAGCGGCAGCGTGCTGCGGTAGGACAGCCGGACGGGTCCCGCCCCGTCGCCGCCCGTCCCGCTGACCGAGGCGTAGGCGCGGGCGACGTGCGGGTGCAGCCGGCGCACCAGGAGCAGCCGGGCGGCGAGCAGCTCGGCGCCTGCGGTCGCCAGGTGGGTGTCCCAGACGTCCAGGGTGGCCGCCTCCGCGGCGGCCGCGTCCTCCCAGCCGGACTCGCGCGCGGCCAGCGCGGCCCGCTCGCGCGCCCGGGAGGACCCGCCCAGGCGACCGCCGCGGCGGGAGGCGGCGGCCTGGCGCAGCAGGGCGCTCCGCTGCTTGAGCACCCTGTCCAGGTCCGAGCGGACCCCGGCCAGGCGGGGCGCGAGCGCCACCAGCGCCTCGTCCATGAACCGCCGCCGGCCCTCCGGGTCGCCCTTGACCAGGGCGAGGTCCTCGGGGGCGAACAGGACCGTGCGCAGCGACCCCAGCACCTCGCGGGGGCGCTGCAGCGGGGCGCGGTTCAGCCGGGCGCGGTTGGCGCGCCCCGGGGAGATCTCGACCTCCACGAGGGTCGAGCGGCCCGCCCTGTCCACGGCGGCGCGGACCACGGCCCGCTCGGCGCCGGCGCGCACCAGCGGGGCGTCGGTCGCGGCGCGGTGGCTGCCCAGGGTCGCCACGTAGCCGACGGCCTCGACCAGGTTGGTCTTGCCCTGCCCGTTGGGCCCGACCAGGGCGGTCGGGCCCGGGCCGAGCTCGACCTCCGCGGCCTCGTAGTTGCGGAAGTCGACCAGGGACAGGTGCGTGACGTGCACCCGTCCCGCCGCTCAGCGGGAGGTGGAGCCGGAGCCGGAGCTCGGGCCCGCCTCGTCGGCGCGGGCCTCCTGGGCGCCGGTCTCGGGCTGCCCGCCGCTGCGCTCGTCGGCGCTGGCGTCGTCCCCGCCGAGGGACTCCACCGCGTGCCCGCCGAACTGGTTGCGCAGCGCGGCGACCATCTTCATCGCCGGGGAGTCGTCCTGGCGGGAGGCGAAGCGCGCGAACAGCGCGGCCGTGATGGCCGGCATGGGCACCGACTCGTTGATGGCCTCCTCGACCGTCCAGCGGCCCTCGCCGGAGTCGTTGACGTAGCCGCGGATGCTGCCCAGGCTCGTGCCCTCCGCCTCCAGGGCGCGCACCAGCAGGTCCAGCAGCCACGACCGCACCACGGTGCCGCGCGTCCAGGCCTTGAAGGACCCGGTGACGTCGGTGACGATGTCCTTGGCGGTGAGCAGCTCGAAGCCCTCGGCGTAGGCCTGCATGAGGCCGTACTCGATGCCGTTGTGCACCATCTTGGCGTAGTGGCCGGCGCCCACGGCCCCGGCGTGGACGAAGCCCTCCTCGCGCGGGCCCTCCGGGCGCAGCGCGTCGAAGACGGGCAGCAGCCGCTCGACCAGCTCCGCGTCGCCGCCGCACATGAGCCCGTAGCCGTTGTCCAGGCCCCAGATGCCGCCGGAGACGCCGCAGTCGACGAAGCCGATGCCGCGCTCGGCCAGGGAGGCCGCGTGCGCGGCGTCCTCGGTGTACTTGGAGTTCCCGCCGTCGATGACGACGTCGCCCTCGGACAGCAGCCCCTTGAGCTGGTCGATGACGCTGTGGGTGACCGGGCCCGCGGGCACCATCACCCACACCGCCCGGGGCGCCGGGAGGGCCTCGACGAGGGCCTCGAGGCTCTCGACGTCGGTCAGGTCGGGGTTGTTGTCGAAGCCGGTGACCTCCACGCCGCCGCGGCGGAGCCGCGTGCGCATGTTGCCGCCCATCTTGCCGAGTCCGACCAGACCGATGTGCACAGCAGACCTCCGGTGGTGCGTCGTGGGTGTGGGTCGCTCGCCGCGGGCGGGCGTCAGCCGGCCATGCGCACGGGCATGAGCAGGTAGCGGTAGTGGTCGCTGGGCTCCCCGTCCTCGTCGGACTGGCCGGTGAGGACGGCGGGCTTCGTGGGAAGCGTGAAGGACAGCCGCACGAACGGCATGTTGAGGGCGCCCAGCCCGTCCAGGAGGAACTGCGGGTTGAAGGCGATGGAGACGTCGTCCCCGTGCAGCTGGGCGGGGATGGCCTCGGAGGCCTGGGCGTCCTCGCCGTCGCCGGCCTCCAGCACCACCTGGCCCTGGGTGAAGGACAGCCGGACGGGGCGGCTGCGCTCGGCCACCAGCGCCACGCGCCGGACCGCCTCCACCAGCGCGGGCACCGGCACGACGGCCGAGATCGGCGACTCGGCGGGGAACAGGGAGCGCACCTTGGGGTAGTCGCCGTCCACGAGCAGCGACGTGGTGCGCCGCCCGCCGGCCTCGAAGCCGACCAGGCCCGAGGCGCCGCGGCCGCGGCCGGGGTCGCCGGAGGCCTCCGAGGACAGCGCGAGCACCACCTCGCCGCTGCCCATCGCCCGGGCGACCTCCGAGAGCGTCCTCGCGCGCACGAGGGCCGCCGACGACGTCCCGCCCTCCCCGGCGCTCCACGGCAGCGTGCGCACCGCCAGCCGGTAGCGGTCGGTGGCCAGCAGGGTCAGCTCGTCGCCCTCGATCTCCACCCGGACACCGGTGAGCACCGGCAGCGTCTCGTCGCGGCTGGCGGCCACCACCACCTGGGAGACCGCGGCCGCGAAGACGTCGCCCGCCACGCTGCCGAGGACGTCGGGCATGGCCGGCAGGGCCGGGTAGTCCTCCACGGGCATGGTGAGCAGGGTGAAGCGGCTCGAGCCGCAGGTGACCACGACGCGGGGCCCCTGCAGCGACACCTGCACGGGCTGCGCCGGCAGGGACCTGGCGATGTCGGCCAGCAGCCGGCCGGAGACCAGGACCCGCCCGGGCTCGTGGACCTCGGCGGGCACCTCCACGTGGGCGGAGACCTCGTAGTCGAAGCTGGACAGCTTGAGCACGCCCGGCTCGGCGGCCTCCAGGAGGACCCCGGAGAGCACCGGCACCGGGGGCCGGGCCGGAAGCGTCCGCGCCGTCCACCCGACGGCGTCGGCCAGGACGTCGCGCTCGACCCCGAACCTCACGGGTCCACCTCCATGCGTGCTGCTGCGTGCCTGTGCGCCCTGGGAGGGCCCCGAGCCGCGAGGGTAGCGGGGAGCGGGTCCCCTGCTCCGCGGCCACCCACAGGCCCCCCGTCGGGAGGCGCGGGCGGTCCGGAGCAGATGGAGGCTGCGCGATCGAATCCGCTAGAGGACTGGTTCCGTAGTAGTCATAGGGCCTGTGGATACTGTGGAAAACCCCCGTCCTCGCAGGTGGGAGGTTGTGCACACCTGTGGACAGCGCTGTGGATGACGTGGGGAAAAACTACGGGTCCCTGTGGACGGCCAGAAACTGTCCACATTCCGTCCACAGGTGGACCCCCCGTTGTCCACACGTCGTCCACAGGAGGACGGCGGTTCTCCACAGGGGCTGTGGACAGTTCTGTCCACAGGGGCTGTGGACGCCTGTGGATCGTCCTCACCTGGGGACAGAGCCTGTGGACAACTCACGTCGTCGCAGGTGGGAGCGTCGCGGCCCTCAGGCCCGGTGCTGCATCTTGATGCGGTTGGTGAGCTCGGTGACCTCGTTGTAGGTCTGCCGGCGCTCGGCCAGCTGCTCGCGCACCTTGCGGTTGGCGTGCATCACGGTGGTGTGGTCGCGGCCCCCGAACGCCTGTCCGATCTTGGGCAGGCTGAGCTCGGTGAGCTCGCGGCACAGGTACATCGCGACCTGGCGCGCGTTCACCACCGCGCGCGACCGCGCTGGCCCGCACAGGTCCTCGATGGTCACCTTGTAGTAGTCCGCCGTCTGGGCCATGACCGTGGCCAGGGAGATCTGCGCCGTCTCACCGGTCAGCAGGTCCTTGAGGACCACCTCGGCGAGCGCGAGGTCGACGTCGGCGCGGTTGAGGTTGGCGAAGGCCGTGACGCGGATGAGGGCGCCCTCGAGCTCGCGGATGTTGGTGGAGATCTGCGAGCCGATGAACTCCAGCACCTCGTAGGGCACCGAGATGCGGTCCGTGATGGCCTTCTTGGACAGGATCGCGATGCGCGTCTCCAGGTCCGGCGGCTGCACGTCGGTGGTCAGGCCCCACTCGAAGCGGGACCTCATCCGCTCCTCGAACCCGAACAGGTTCTTGGGCGGCTGGTCGGAGGTGATGATCACCTGCTTGTTGGCGTTGTGCAGCACGTTGAAGGTGTGGAAGAACTCCTCCTGCGTCTGCACCTTGTTGGACAGGAACTGGATGTCGTCCACCAGGAGGAAGTCGACGTCGCGGTAGCGGCGCAGGAACGAGTTCTTCTGGTCGTCGCGGATCGAGTTGATGAAGTCGTTGGTGAACTCCTCGGAGTTCACGTAGCGCACCTTCACGCCCTGGTACAGGTGCTGGGCGTAGTGGCCGATGGCGTGCAGCAGGTGGGTCTTGCCCAGCCCCGAGGGCCCGTAGACGAACAGCGGGTTGTACGCCTTCGCGGGCGCCTCGGCCACCGCCACGGCCGCGGCGTGCGCGAAGCGGTTCGACGAGCCGATGACGAAGGTGTCGAAGGTGTACTTGGGGTTCAGGCGCGCCGGCTCGGCGTCCCGGCGCGACTGCTCGCCGCGGCGGCTGCGCGGGACCTGCGGCGGCCGGCTCACCCCGAACAGGGCGCCGTCCTCCCCCGTGGCCAGCAGCTCGGCCCCGTCCTCGTCGTCGTCGGTCCGGCGGTCCTGGTCCCCCGCGCCGTCCTGCGGGACGTCGCCGGGGGCGGCCTCCGCGCCACCACGGGGTGCCGGCACCTGGCCGTCGTGGGTGGGAGCGGGGTGCCCGGCGTCCTGGGGCGGTGCGTCCGTGAGGGAGCTGTCGACCGCCACCGCCACGCGGACCTCGCGGCCCAGGCGCTCCGACAGCGCGGCCGCCACCGGCTCGCGCAGGCGCTGCTCGATCATCTCCTTGGTGAGCTCGTTGGGCACCGAGAGCAGCACCATGTCGTTGAGCAGGCCGAGGGGTCGGGTCAGGCGCAGGAACGCCAGCTGCTGGCGGGAGATGCGTGCGTCCGCACCCAGCGCGGCGATGACGGCCGGCCAGGCGGACGGGAGGTCCTGCTGATCGGCCACCGCCCCACCCTCCCACGCCCGCACGAGGGGTCGCGCACGTCGTCCACAGGGTTGTCCACAGGCTGTGGACGGAGGTGGGGACGTCGACCGGTCGGGAGGCGGCGGTGCCGGCCCCGGAGCGGGAGCGCACGACGCTAGCGGCACCCCTTCGCCGGGCACAAGGCGGCACGCCAGAGCGCGCCCGCCTCCCGGCGCGGGCCCCGGTCACGGCGGGCAGGGGTCTGCGCGAGCGCGCCAGGTTTGACCCCCGCGGCCCCGCGCCCCTACCGTGGAGCGGTTGCGGCAGGCGCTCGTGCGCCCGGAGGAGCCCTCACCGAGCACCGGTCAGGAGCCCGCGGGAGCTCGTCCCCGCCGCACGGTGCGGCCGCGCTCCCCGAGCGCCAGCCGCCCGCGACAGCGAGCTGACCAGCGACGTGATGGAGTGACGGGCGTGAGCAAGCGGACCTTCCAGCCGAACAACCGGCGCCGGGCCAAGGTGCACGGCTTCCGGCTGCGCATGCGCACCCGCGCCGGCCGCGCCATCCTCGCCGCGCGGCGCTCCAAGGGCCGCGCCCAGCTGTCCGCCTGAGACCAGCGGCCCCCGGGCCCGCTGCCTCGTGCTCCCCGCGCCGCACCGCCTCCGCCGCTCCGCCGACTTCTCGGCGGTCGTCCGGCGCGGTCGGCGCGCCGGCCGGCGCCACCTGGTGCTGCACCTCCTCGAGCCGTCGGGCCCGCAGGAGGAGGCGGTGCCGGTGCGCGTCGGCTTCGTGGTCTCCCGGGCCGTGGGCGGCTCGGTGGTCCGCAACCGCGTCGAGCGCCGGCTGCGCCACCTCGTGCGCGAGCAGCTGCCGCTGCTGCCGGCCGGGGCCCGTGCCGTGGTGAGGGCCAACCCGCCCGCCGCCTCGGCCACCAGCGAGGTCCTGGCGCGCGACCTGGCCTCCGCCGTCCGCCGGCTGCTCCCCAGCGCGCCCGGCGCGGCCGGGGGCCAGCGGTGAGGCTCCTGCGGGCCCTGGACCGCGGCCTCGCCGTCGTGCTCCTGGTGCTGGTGCGCGCCTACCAGCTGCTCCTGTCCCCCCTCCTGGGGCCGGTCTGCCGCTACGCCCCCTCCTGCTCCTCCTACGGGGCCACGGCCCTGCGCCGCCACGGGGCCGTGCGCGGGACGTGGCTCACCGCGCGCCGCCTGCTGCGCTGCCACCCCTGGGCCGCCGGGGGCTGGGACCCCGTGCCCGGCGGCGGTGACGGGGCGGGGGCCGGCAGGCCGCACACTGGTGGGGGTCGCACGCCCGACCAGGGACGCGGCGAGCACCAGCGGCAGCGCTCCCGGCGCTACCGCCAGCACGACGAGCCGGACCACCACGACCACGGGGCCTCCCGTCCCCTGCCCGCGAGGACGAGATGAACTTCTTCGAGAGCCTGATCTACCCGCTGGAGTGGGTGGTGGCCTGGATCATGGTGCAGGCGCACGCCGGCCTCACCGCCCTGGGCATGCCCGGCAGCGGCGGCTGGACCTGGGCGCTCTCCATCGTCGCGCTCGTGGTGATCATCCGCATCGTGCTCATCCCTCTCTTCGTCAAGCAGATCAAGGCGAGCCGCGGCATGGCGCTGCTCCAGCCGGAGATGCGCAAGATCCAGCAGAAGTACAAGGGCAAGACCGACCCGGCCAGCCGCGAGGCCATGAGCCGGGAGACGATGGAGCTCTACCGCTCCAGCGGCACCAACCCCTTCTCCTCCTGCCTGCCGATCCTCCTGCAGGCGCCGATCTTCTTCGCGCTCTTCCGGGTGCTCAACTACGGCATCCGCAACGAGGAGGGCGTGGGCCCGCTGACCAGCGAGCTGGCGCGCCAGGCGGCCGAGTCGTCGATCTTCGGCGCGCGGCTGACGGACACCTTCCTGGGCAGCGACGACCTCAACGTCAAGGTCCTCACCGCGATCCTCATCGTGGCGATGAGCCTGACGACGTTCACCACCCAGCGGCAGCTGATGATCAAGAACATGCCCGCGTCGGCGCTGGACAACCCCTTCGCCCAGCAGCAGAAGCTGATCATGTACCTGTTCCCGATCATCTTCGCCGTCTCCGGCGTCAACTTCCCCATCGGCGTCCTGATCTACTGGTTCACCACCAACCTGTGGACCGGTGGCCAGCAGGCCTACGTCATCCGCCGCATGCCCGCCCCCGGCTCGAAGGCCGAGGAGGCCCTGCGCGAGCGCCGCGCCCGCCGTGCCCTGCGCCGCGGCGGCGCGGGCGCCTCCACCGACGTGGTCCCCGGCGAGGTGGTCGCCTCCGAGGCCCCGCAGCGCAGCGGCCAGCGCGTGCAGCCCAAGCGCAAGGACCGCAACCGCGGCCCGGCGGAGACGACGCGACGCTCCCAGAACTGACCCGCCCACCAGACGACGAGGAGGCCGTGGTGAGCACCGAGCAGGCCACGCACGAGGTCGACACCCCCGACACCGACGACGCCGCGGTGGGCCACGAGCCCGCCGAGGCGCAGGGCGCCGACGCCGGCGAGCGCCGCAGCCGCCTCGCCCGCCTGGAGGAGGAGGGGGAGGTGGCCGCTGACTACCTCGAGGAGCTCCTCGACATCGCCGACCTCGACGGCGACATCGACATCGACGTCGAGGACGGGCGCGCCGCCGTCTCGGTGGTCGCCGAGGGCAGCGACGCCGTGGCTCTGCGCCGCCTCGCGGGCAGCCGGGGCGAGGTGCTGGAGGCCCTGCAGGACCTGACCCGGCTCGCCGTCCAGGCCCGCACCGGGGAGCGCAGCCGCCTCATGCTCGACGTGGCCGGGCACCGCGCCCGCCGCCGCGAGGAGCTCCAGCGCCTGGCCGCCGAGGCGGTCCAGCAGGTGCAGCGCGAGGGCGCCCCCGTGGCCCTCGACCCGATGAACCCCTTCGAGCGCAAGGTCGTCCACGACGCCGTCGCGGCCGCGGGCCTGGTGAGCGACTCCGAGGGCGAGGAGCCCCACCGCCGCGTCGTGGTCTCCCCCGCCGCCTGACGTGCCGGACGAGGCCGAGCGGGCCACCCCGGTCATCCCTCCTGCCGCGCCGGAGGCAGGCAGGCTCGCCGAGCCGCCCGAGCTCGCCGCTGCCGCGCGCGCCGTCTTCGGCGGCGGTGACGACGGCGAGGGCGGGGTCGACCTCGCCCGGCGCTACGCGGGCCACCTGGCGACCACGGCCGTCGAGCGCGGCCTCGTGGGTCCCCGGGAGGTGCCCCGGCTGTGGGAGCGGCACGTGCTGAACTGCGCGGTCGTCGGCGAGCTGCTGCCGCCGGCGGCCCTGGTGGTCGACGTCGGCAGCGGTGCGGGCCTGCCCGGCCTCTGCCTGGCGCTGGCGCGCCCGGACGCCACCGTCGTCCTCGTCGAGCCCCTGGAGCGGCGCGCCACCTGGCTGTCGGAGGTGGTCGAGGACCTCGGCCTGGTGCGCAGGGTCCGGGTGGTCCGGGCACGGGCCGAGGAGGTCGCGCCCGGGCGCCCCGGCGCGCTGCCCGCCGCCGACGTCGTCACCGCGCGGGCCGTGGCGCCCCTGGAGCGGCTCGCCGGCTGGTGCCTGCCCCTGGCGCGGCGCGGCGGGGTGCTGCTGGCGCTGAAGGGCCGCACCGCCGCCGAGGAGCTGCTGGCCGCCAGGGCGGCGCTGGAGCGCCTCGGCGGCCGCGACCCGGAGGTCGTGCAGGTGGGCACCGGGCTCGTCCCGGTCCCCACGACCGTGGTGAGCGTTACTGTGGGTGCCGCCCCTCACCCGGTCGGGGGTGCGCGAGGCGGAGAGGACGTCGGTGGTCGATCACGAGCGGCGCGGGAGCGCGCGCGGAAGCCACGTGGCTGAGCCGTCCACCGGCGCGCCGGAGGATGAGGAGGTCGCGCGCAGGGCGCTGCTGGCCCAGGCCATCCCCGATGCCGGGGAGGACACGCCGCTGGCGCGCCAGGCCGCCGAGGACGCCCGCCGCCGCATCCGCCTGCGCGGGCGCACGCTGCCCAAGCCGCCCCGGACCCGCGTCCTGACGGTCGCCAACCAGAAGGGCGGCGTGGGCAAGACCACCAGCGCCGTCAACCTCGCGGCGGCGCTCGCCCAGTGCGGGCTGCAGGTGCTCGTCCTCGACGTCGACCCGCAGGGCAACGCCTCCACCGCACTGGGCGTGGCCCACGAGGACCGCACGCCCGGCACCTACGAGGTCCTCGTGGAGGGGCTGCCGCTGTCCGAGGCGGTGCGCCAGTGCCCCGACGTGCGCGGCCTGGAGGTCTGCCCCGCCAGCATCGACCTCGCCGGCGCCGAGATGGAGCTGGCCACCGAGCCCGACATGGTCGCGCGCGTGTCCCTGCTGGGCCGCGCCCTGGCCGACCACGTCGCCGACCGCGAGCAGCGGGGCCTGCCCCGGCTCGACTACGTCCTGCTCGACTGCCCGCCCAGCCTGGGCCTGATCACCCTGAACGCCCTCGTGGCCGCCCGCGAGGTGCTGATCCCCATCCAGTGCGAGTACTACGCGCTGGAGGGGCTGACGCAGCTGCGCAACAACATCGGCCTCGTGCAGCGCTCGCTGAACCCGCAGCTGGAGATCAGCACGATCTTGCTGACGATGTACGACGCGCGCACCCGCCTGGCGCGCGAGGTGGCCGAGGAGGTGCGCCGCGCCTTCCCCAGCAGGGTGCTCGACACGACCATCCCGCGCTCGGTGCGCATCTCCGAGGCCCCCAGCCACGGCGAGACGGTCATGACGTACGACCCGGGCAACTCCGGTGCGCTCTCCTACCTGCAGGCGGCGCGCGAGCTGGTGGAGTCCCACCACGCCCGGCTCGCTGCGGCCGCCGTCAGCGCCGACGACCGGGCGGACGACCGGGCGGACGACCAGGACGACGACCAGGTGGATGACCAGTTGGACGACCAGGGCGTGGCGGACGCCGCCGCCGGCCGGGTCGCGGAGCACCGTGACGAGCCGCCCGCCGCTGCCCCCGAGGAGGAGCCCGTGCAGCCCGAGGCGCCCGCCGCCGTCGTCGACCTGCGCACCGGTCCGCTGGACCTGCGGGGGTCGTGGACGCCGGACCGCAGCACCGCCTCCCGCCGCCGCGCCGCGGAGCGCCGCGCATGAGCGAGCGCAAGCGCGGGCTCGGGCGGGGCCTGGGCGCCCTGATCCCGGACGCCGTCTCCCCGGAGGTCACCGGCCAGCTGCGCGCCGTCGCGGCGCCGGAGCGCCCGGCGCCGGCCCCCGACCGCGCCGGGCGCGGCACCGAGGAGCCCGGGCCGCACGAGCGGGAGGACGGCGGCGGCCGCGTCATCGACCTGCGCGACCCCGCGCCCGTCCCGCCGAGCTGGCAGGCGCCCCGGCGTCCCGGGGCGCGCACCCCCCAGCGCGACGAGGACCTCCTGCCCATCCCCGGGACCTGGTTCGCCGAGGTCCCGGTCGGGTCGGTCAGCCCCAACCCGCGCCAGCCGCGCCAGGTCTTCGACGAGGACGCGCACGCCGAGCTCGTCCACAGCGTCAAGGAGATCGGCGTCCTGCAGCCGGTGGTCGTCAGGCCGCTGCGCCGCGTCGACGGCAGCACGCCCCCGCCCGGGGAGCAGATGTCCTTCGAGCTGGTCATGGGCGAGCGGCGCTGGCGCGCCGCCGAGAGCGCCGGCCTGGCCACGGTGCCCGCGATCGTGCGCGACACGACCGACGAGGACCTCCTGCGCGACGCGCTGCTGGAGAACCTGCACCGCGCCGACCTCAACCCCCTGGAGGAGGCGGCCGCCTACCAGCAGCTGCTGGACGACTTCGGGTGCACGCACGACTCGCTGGCCCAGCGCCTGGGCCGGTCCCGGCCGCAGATCTCCAACACCATCCGCCTGCTGCGGCTGCCGCCGTCGGTGGCCCGCCGCGTCGCTGCCGGCGTGCTCTCCGCCGGCCACGCCCGCGCCCTGCTCGGCCTCCCCACCCCCGACGCGATGGAGCGGCTCGCCGCCCGGATCGTGGCGGAGGGGCTGTCGGTGCGCACCACCGAGGAGCTGGTCGCCCTCGGCGGCGTGGGCCAGGCGCGGCCCAGCCGGCCGCAGGTCCGCGCCGCCGCCCCGGTGCTGGACGACCTCGCCGCCCGCCTGTCGGACCGCTTCGACACCCGCGTCAGCGTGGCGATGGGCGCCAAGAAGGGCCGCCTCACCGTGGAGTTCGCGACGCTGGAGGACCTCGACCGCATCCTGGGCTCGCTGGCGCCCGAGGAGGCCGGCGTCTCGCAGGCCCCCGCTGCGGACGGCGCGGACGGCGCGGAGGGCCCGGCAGAGCCCTCCGGCGCCCTCTGAGGCCGTCCGGCGCTGAGGAGGTCGTGGCGTGTCCCGCCGCGTCGCACCGCTGACCCTGGAGGCCCTGGCCGACCTTCCGACCCGCTGCCGCGGCTGCGTCGCCTGGGAGCTCGACCCGGTCTCCGCGGGCCGGGCGGTCGCCGCGGGAGGCACCGCCTTCGAGAAGGAGGCGTGGCTGTCGGAGGTGCTGCTGCAGTGGGGGTCGGCGGGCCGGCTGGCCTACGTCGACGACGCCCTGGCGGGGTTCGTCACCTACGCCCCCCCGGTGCACGTCCCCCGCTCGCGCGCCTTCCCCACCTCACCGGTCAGCGGTGACGCGGTGCTGCTCATGAGCGGCTGGGTCGAGCCGGCGCACCGGGGCGGCGGCATCGCCCGCATGCTCGTGCAGAGCGCCGCCAAGGACCTCACCCAGCGCGGCGTCAGGGCGGTGGAGGCCTTCGGGGCGGCGGGGGCCGAGCTGCAGGAGCGCCGGGCGGGGCTGACCGCGGAGTGCATCGTGCCCGCGGCCTTCTACGAGGCGGTCGGCTTCACCGTCGTCCGGCCCCACCACCGCTACCCGCGGCTGCGCCTGGAGCTGCGCACGGCGCTGTCGTGGCGCGAGGACGTCGAGGCGGCCCTGGAGCGCATCCTGGGCCGCGCCCGCGTGCCCGTCCTGTCCGGGGTCTGACCCCGCGCTGCCCGGCCACCAGCGGAGCGCACAGCCCCTGCGCGGTCGACGACGGAGGCCCCCGACCTTCCAGGGTCGGGGGCCTCCGTCGTCGTCAGCGGTGTCAGCCGATGAACTCGGCCAGCTCGCGCTCGAGCACGGGCTTGGGACGGGCGCCGATGATCTGCTTCACCAGCTCACCGCCCTTGTAGACGTTCAAGGTGGGGATGGAGGTGATGCCGTACGCCGCAGAGGTGCGCGGGTTCTCGTCGGTGTTCACCTTGACCACGTCGAGGGCCTCGGAGTGCTCGCTGGCGATCTCCTCGATGATCGGGGAGACCTGGCGGCACGGGCCGCACCAGGGGGCCCAGAAGTCGACGAGCACGGGCTTGTCGTTCTGCAGGACCTCGGTGTCGAAGGTGGAGTCGGTGACGGCGCGAGCGGTCATGGCTGGTCCTCTCGGTCTCGGTGCTGGGACGGTGCTGGTCTGGGGTGTGGTCGCCGGCGGTCAGCCGACGGCGGTGGCCTCGGCCACCTCCTCGGCCTCCACGGCGGCGACGCGCGGGGAGTCGGTGTCGGCGAGCGCCGCGAGGTAGCGCTCGGCGTCCAGGGCGGCCACCGTCCCGGAGGCGGCGGCGGTGATGGCTTGGCGGTACTCGTGGTCGACCACGTCACCGCACGCGAAGACCCCCGGCAGGTTGGTGCGCGAGGAGCGCCCCTCCACGGCGACGTAGCCCTTGTCGTCCAGGTCGACCTGGCCGCGGAAGAGGTCGACGCGGGGCTCGTGGCCGATGGCCACGAAGACGCCGGCCACGGGCAGCTCGGACAGCTCCCCGGTGGTGGTGTCGCGCAGGCGCAGGCCCGCCACCTTGTCCTGCCCCACGACGTCCTCGACGGCGCTGTTCCAGGCGTAGCGGATCTTCGGGTCGTTCTGGGCCCGGCGCTGCATGATCTTGGAGGCGCGCAGCTCGTCACGGCGGTGCACCAGCGTCACGGAGTCGGCGAAGCGCGTGAGGAACGTCGCCTCCTCCAGCGCGGAGTCGCCACCGCCGACCACTGCGACGTCCTTGCCCTTGAAGAAGAAGCCGTCGCAGGTGGCGCACCAGGAGACGCCGTGGCCGGAGAGGCGCTTCTCGTTGGGCAGGCCCAGCTCGCGGTAGGCCGAGCCGGTGGCCAGGACGACCACGCGCGAGCGGTAGGTCTCGCCCAGGCCGGTGCGCACGACCTTGACGTCACCGGTGAGGTCGAGCTCGACGGCGTCGTCGTAGACGACCTCGGCGCCGAAGCGCTCGGCCTGCGCCTGCATGCGCTCCATGAGCTCCGGGCCCATGAGGCCGTCGGGGAAGCCCGGGAAGTTCTCCACCTCGGTGGTGTTCATCAGCGCACCGCCGACCGTGACGGACCCCGCCACCACCACCGGGTGCAGGTCGGCGCGGGCGGCGTAGATGGCTGCCGTCCAGCCCGCGGGTCCCGATCCCACGATCACCAGGTCGCGGACGTCGTCGGGCACGTGGGTCTCCCCTCGAAGGCGGTTGCGCCTGGTCCCGCTGCTGGTCACGGGGCGCGAGTCGTTCAACCGATCGTAGGTGCGCGGTGTTCCCGGACGTGCCGCGGACGTGCCTCGGGACGTGCCCACGGCGGCTCAGCGCGCGGAGGCCTCCGCCACGGCGGCGGTGTAGCCGGTGGGGGTCTGCGGGAGCTCGGTGAACCACAGCAGCAGGTGGCTGGCGCTGGTCCCGGGCTCCAGCGGCACCTCGACGGTGCGCCCGTCCGTGCCGGCGGCGGTGGTGGCCACCACCGTGCTGCCCTCGTAGCCGCCGTCGGGGCTCGTGCGCACCTCCAGCCGCCCTCCGCTGCCCTCGGTGCGCAGCACCAGCGCCGTGACGGCGGCGTCGCCACGGCCGTCACCCAGCTGCAGGGACAGGCCGACGCCGCGCTTGAGGTTGCCGAGGGCGGCGTTGCTGTAGGTGCTCGAGCGCCAGGCCGTCGTCGGGTCGCCGTCGACGGCGCGCGAGGCGGCGGCGTCGTTCTCCGTGCTGTCGCCGAAGGGGTCCTCCGCACGGGCGGCGGTGACCTCGGCGGCGCCGCCCGCGGCGTCGGCGGGGACCTCGGCGTCGGCGGGCGCGGCGGGCTCCTGGGCGGCGGGGCTGGCGAGCCCGGCGGCACCGGGCCCCGAGGGCCCGGGAGCGGCGGTGTCGGAGGGGGCGATGCCCAGCGCCCCGGCGAGCTGCGGCACGCGCGGCCAGAGCAGCAGCACCGCGACGACCAGCGCCAGCACGAGCACCACCAGCACGGCCACCACGGGTCCGCGGCGGCCCCGGCGCGCCTGGGCGCCGTCGTCGCTGTCGCGGCCGGCGCGGCGCGCGCCGGCCGCGGGGGCGGCGCCCGCGGGGGCGTGGCCCCACCCCTGGCTGACCCAGTCGGTGGTGTCGGTGTCGGAGAAGGGCGCCGTCGCGACGGGGGCGCGCGGACGTCGCACGGCCGCGGTGGGTGCCGGCGGCGCGCTGCGGGCGGCACGGGCGGCGGGGGCGCTGCCGGCGGCGTGGGGACGGTGCTGGAGGCCGTCGTCGGTGGGGGTGGGGCGCCAGCTGGCCGCCGCGTCAGCGCCCACGGCGTCCTCGGCGTCCTCGGTCAGGGGAGCCGTCACGGCAGGGGCGGGGGCCGGGGCTGACGGTCCGTGCTCCGGCTCGCGGCCCGGAGCGGCTCCCCAGCCGTGCTGAGGGTCCTGCGCCAGCTGAGGGCGCGGGCCGGTCACGGGGCCCAGCAGGGCCTCGAAGGCGTCACCCCCGGCCGCCCGCTCGGCCTCGCGCTCAGCGCGGCGCTGCGCGGCTCGGCGGGCGGCCCGCGTGGGGTGGGCCACCGGCTCGGCGCCGTCCGCGGCCCCGGTGCTGGAGGGGACGCCGGCGTGGTGCAGGCCGGGGCCGCCCCCCAGCCGCGAGCGCGCGGGCGAGGACGCCCACCCGGCGGCGGACGCAGCGGCGGTACCAGCCGCCGCCGTCGCGCCGGGTGCGGCCGGGGGTGGCGTCGCGGGCATCCCCAGCCCTGTGCGCGTCACCGGGCCCGTGGAGCTGCCCCAAGGGGCCAGGGCGGCGGCCACGTCGGCCGGGGTGGCGGGTCCCTCGCGGTAGGGACCCAGGACCGCCGCGCACAGGGCGTCGAGGTCGTGGGGCACCCCGGCTGCCAGCTCACCGGGCGTCACGGGGCTGCCGCCTCGACCCGTGGGTGCGGCGCCCAGCGCGCCGCAGCGGCCCGCGGGCCACAGGCCCGTCAGCGCCGCGTACAGGACGCGCACCAGCCCCTCGGCGTCCTCGCGCTCCGCCTCGGCGGGTGACCGTGTCGGCAGGCCCGCGGCAGCGCCGGCGACCTCCAGGCCCAGCACGCTCACCGCGCCGTCGGCCGTGAGCGCCACGGCGCTGGGCTCGAGGCGGCGGTGGTGCAGGCCGGAGCGGCTGGCGCGGGCCAGGACTGCGGCCGCCTCACCCACGAGCGCTCGGGCCCTCGCCGGAGGCAGGGGCGCCTCGCGGAGGAGGTCGGCCAGGGTGCGCCCCGGGGAGCGCTCGGTGACCACCCAGCCCAGGGCGGTGCCGTCGACGGCGCGCTCGAGTCCGACGTCGAGCAGGTGGGGGAGCCGCTCGTCCTCCAGCGCGGCGGTGCGCCGGGCCGCGTCGACGGCCTCGGCCGCGGTCGGGCCGGACACCACCGCGACCACCACGGGGCGCAGCAGCTGGTCGTCCTCGCCGTCCCAGGTGGCCCAGGCGCCGTCCTTCGTGCGCCGCTGCAGCAGGCGGTACCTGCCGTCGAGGAGCACCCCCACCGACCCCGCTCCCCGGCCCCGCGGGGCCGGCCGCGGCGCCGACGGGTGCTCACCGGTCGCGGTGGAGAGCAGCTGCCCGGCCCCGGACGGGTGGGTGGGGCGCGGTGCGGTCTCGTCGGCCACGTCGGCTCCTCCCGTCGGCGCTCGCGGGCGCGCCGGTGGTGCCCGGGGCGCAGTCGTTCGACCCGTGGATCGTACGCGGCGGCGGTGCCCCCCGCCCGTACCGGCGCACCTCCCGCGGGCGCGTCGTCGCTGCTCGGAGCGTCGCCAGGGCGTGTCGCACGGGTTCGGCACGCTTCGTCCGTTCTGCCCGTCGGCGCGCCGGACGCGCCGGGGGCCCGACCGCGGGCGCGGCCGGGCCCCCGGGGCCGTGGGGCGGGAGCGGTCAGCGGCGGCCCAGCGGCCCGGGCAGGCGGCGCAGCAGCGGCCGCACCTCCTCCACGCGGGCCACGCGCAGCCCGGCGGCGTAGACGAGGACGACGACGGCGCCGCCCACCGCGGCCAGCACGGCCGCACCGGGGAACCCCTCCCGCAAGAGCCCGGACAGGGGGGAGACGACCAGCAGGCCGGCCCCCGCCGAGACCGCCCCGACGAGCACCAGGCGCGCGTAGGTGCGCACCACGCGCGCCGCGTCCACCCCGCCCAGGCGCCGGCCCAGCGCCACCAGCCCGGCGACGGCTCCGGCCCACTGGGACACCGCCAGCGACCCCGCGACGCCCAGGAGCCGGTCGTCCGCCGGCAGCAGCAGGGACGCCACGGAGCCGGTGGTCCACAGGCCGGTCACGAGGCACTGGACGAAGAAGGGCGTCCTGGCGTCCTCCAGCGCGTAGAACCCGCGCTGGACGAGGTAGGTGGCGCTGAAGGGCACCAGGCCGAGGGCGGCCACCACGACCACCCTGGCCAGCGCGGCGCCCTGCTCGGCCGTGCCACCGCCGAGCAGGACACCGGCGGCGCCGGCGGTCACCACGAGCCCCGCCGTCGCGAGGACCATGGCCACGCCCGTGGTGCGCAGGCCGGCGGAGACGTCAGCGCGCAGGGAGCCGAGGTCTCCCCGCGCCGCGGCCGTGCTCATGCGCGTGAACAGGGCCGTGACGAGCGAGACGGTGACCAGGGAGTGGGGGAGCATGAAGAGCAGGAAGGCCTGGCCCCAGGCAGCGTTGCCCGGGCCGCCCTCCTCCGTCGCCGAGGCGCCCACGTTGGAGATGACCAGCGCGGTCCCCTGGCTGAGCAGCAGGGCGCCGAGGGTCCACCCCGCCACCGTCCCGGCGCTGCGGAGCCCCATGCCGCGCAGCCCCCACCGGGGGCGCAGGCGGACCCCCGCCCGGCGCAGGGGCACCGCGAGCACGAGGGCCTGGGCCACCACGCCGAGGGTCGACGTGCCGGCCAGCACGGCGATCTGCGCACCGGTCCACTCCTGGGGGCCGGTGTCCCGGGCCACCCGCCCGAAGGCGGCCACGAAGGCCGCCAGGCCGGCGAGGGCCACGACGTTGTTCACCACGGGCGCCCACATGTACGCGCCGAAGCGGCCCTTGGCGTTGAGCACCTGTCCGAGCAGCGTGTACAGGGAGTAGAAGAAGACCTGGGGCAGGCACCAGTACGCGAAGGCGGTGGCGAGGTCGCGCTGCGCGCCGGAGTAGTCGTTGGCGTAGACCCGGATCACCACCGGTGCCGCCACGGCGAGCACCGCGGTCACCGCGGCCATGAGCAGCACGGCGGCGGTCACCAGCCGGTCCAGGTACTCCGCTCCGCCGTCCGGCCGCGCGAGGGCGCGCACGACCTGGGGGACCAGGACGGCGTTGAGCACCCCTCCCGCGATGAGCAGGTACAGGTTGTTGGGCACCGTGTTGGCCACCTGGAACGCGTCGGCGCCCGCGGTGACCACCCCGCCGAGCACGGCCATCAGCACCGCGGTGCGCACGAAGCCGAGGACCCGGGAGACCGCCGTCCCGGCCGCCATCACCGCGCTGGCCCGTCCCAGCGCCGCTCCACCGAGGGACCGGCGGTCGGAGGGGGCTTCAGCCACGGGTGGACTCCTCGGGACGTCGGGCGGGGGGAGCGTCGGCGTCCGCCTCCTCGGCGGAGCGCACCACGGGGGGAGCAGGACGGCGGCGCACGCGCAGGACGGTCCTGACGATGCCGCCGACGAAGACCAGGCCCGCCACGCCCGCGGCGATCGCGATGCCGCGTCCCTGCCACTCGGCGCGCACGCGGACGCGCTGCTCGACCTCCTCGCCGATGAGGCGGCCCGTCGCGTCGGTCATGAAGACGAAGACGGAGATGTCCCCGTTCGCGGCCGCCGTCACGGGGATCTGCGCCCTCGCCTGCCCGCCGGGGGGGATGGTGACCTCCACCGAGGGCTGCCCCTGCTCGGGCAGCAGCCGCAGGCTGGTGGAGCGCAGCTGGACCCGCACCGCGGCGGCCTGGGGCAGGGTGCTGCGGATGGTGACGGGCAGGTAGATCTGGGAGTCGATGACGGTGATCGGGCTGCCCTCGACGATCTGCACGCCGGAGCCCAGCGCCGACGCGGCCCGCCCCAGCTGGTCCAGGCCGAGGCGCCACGCCTCCGGGCTGTCGCGCCAGCCGAGCGAGGCCGCCGCGGCGGCGCTGCGCTGCACCGGGTCGAGCAGCGCCGGCGGGTCCGGCACCAGGGACGCGACGGTGCCCGCCGTCGAGACCGCGGCGGCGGCGGCCCGCAGCCCGCCGGCGTCGAGCGGAGCGCTGCCACCGGCCGCGGCGGGCGGCGCCACCGCACCGCTGAGGCGCACGGCCTGCGGCGGGGCGGCGGCCAGGAGGTCCGGCAGCGCGGTGGCGCGCACCCAGGGCGCGCTGGTCACCTGGCCGAGCACGGAGAACGCCGCGGCCGGGTCGGGGTCCCAGTCGCGGGGGAGCGCGAGGACCAGACCGCCGCTGCTGGCGGCCGAGACCGCGGAGTCGGCGAGCAGGCGCGCTGAGGCCTCGGCCGGGTCGACCTGGGAGCCGTCCGCGGTGGCGGCGGCGAGCAGCGCCGAGTCCGCGGCGTCCACGAGCACGCCCGTGGTGCTGGCGGAGCTGCCGTCGGGAGCCGTCGCGACCAGGGTGGTGGTCGAGGAGCTGGTGCCCGCCTCGGAGACGGCGCCGTCCACCGAGCGTGCGTCGACCAGCACAGCGGGTGCCGGGTCCGTGCCACCGGAGGCCCGGGCGGCGGCCGCCGCCTCCACCACGAGCGGCGCCGGGTCGGCGGCGCTGGGGTCCGCGGGCCACAGCAGGGCGCTGTCGTCGTCGCCCTCCACCGCGGCCCGGGCCTGGGTGACCGCCAGCGCCAGCAGGTCGCTCGTGCCGGCTGCCGCGGTGGCGACGACGTCCGTGTCGCCCTGCGGCAGCACGACGGTGCTGCCGGCCGTGCGCCCGCGCAGCGAGGTCAGCCAGTCCTGGACGTCCGCGTCGGTCTGCTCGGCCGTCCCGGTCACCAGCGCCGGCGCGTCGCCGGTGCCGCCCGCGGACGTGGGTGCCGCGGTGGGTCCTCCCGGCGGCGCGGCGGTGCCGGTCGCCGACGGGGCGGCACCGGTGGCGCCCGCGTCAGCTCCGCCCGTCGCAGCGGGGGTCGAGCCCGCTGTCCCGGTGCTCCCGGTGGCGCTCGGGCTGGCGCCCTGCTGCGCGGCCTGGGCGAAGGGGCCCAGCAGGGCGGGGTCGACCACCAGGCTCGTCGAGGGCAGCGACAGGGCGGGGAGCAGGTCGCGCAGGCGTCCCAGCTGCTCCTCCACGCGGGCCGCGGGCAGCTGGCCGGTCGTGACGTCGGGCGCGCCGGCGGTCACGGGAGCGACCACGGTCAGCGAGGTGGAGGGCTGGCCGGCGGTCGTGGGCGCCCACACCAGGAAGGTGCGCAGCGCGGTGAGGCGCTGCAGCGAGGAGTCGATGACGTCCACGGTGACACCCCGGGGGCCGAAGTCGGGGCCGAGCGCGAGCTGGTCGGCGTCCACCACGAAGCCCACCTCGGTGCTCTCCCCCGGCGACAGCGACCGGCCCAGCGGCTGCTCGGCGCCGTCGACGCCGGAGAACCTGTCGCCGCCCTGCACCCCCTGGCCGGCGGCCCAGGCGTCCAGGGACGCGCGGGTGGTGAGGGCGGGGGAGTCGACGAAGAGCCGCGCCCGGGCCCCGGGCAGCGGCGTCCCGCTCGTGTTGGTGATGCGCACGCGCACCACCAGCTGGGAGCCGGGCACCAGGGCCGCCGGGCCCAGCTGCTCCAGGGCGAGCGACGTCCCGGACGGGCCGACGACGGCGGTCAGCGGTGGTGGGACGGAGGTCGCGGGGCCAGCGGGCGCGGCCGCTGCGGTCCCGGCGAGGGCCACGGGGCCCAGCGCCAGCGCCGCCCCGAAGACCAGGACCGCGAGGTGCTGCGCCGGGGTGGTGCCGGGGCCGGTGCGCTCCACGCGGTCAGCCGCCGCTGGCGAGCAGCTCGCTCGCCGCGCGGGCGATCCGGCGCTCGTTGGAGAACGCCAGGCGCTGGCCGAGCTGCGCCACCGGCACCCAGGCGGCCTCGACGGCCTCGGCGTCCGGGTCGCCCTCCACGCTGATCGCTCCTCCCGTCGCCTCGAGCAGGTAGTGGTGGACGGTCTTGTGGATGCGGCGGCCCTCCGCGGAGAACCAGTAGTCGATGGTGCCCAGCTCGCCGACCACCACCCCGGTGATGCCCGTCTCCTCGGCGACCTCGCGCACGGCGGCCTCCTGGGGGGTCTCGCTGCCCTCCAGGTGGCCCTTGGGCAGGCACCACTCCAGCCGGCCCGCCCGGTTGAGGCGCGCGATGAGCGCCGCGCGGGCCTCGCCGGTGGAGGTCTCCACCACGATGCCGCCCGCGGACACCTCCTCCACGGTCCGCCCCCCGCCCCGCCACGGCGTGCGCGCGGGGCGCTCCGGCGGGCGCTCCGGCGCGCGTCCGTCGCCGTGGCGGCGCCGCCCCGGCGTCGGCCGACGATCGCCTGGGGACATGCCCGCCACTGTAACTTCGAGACCTCTGGCAGCCTTGACGCTCGTGTCGCGCCTCGCCCGTGGATCCGGTTCGTGAACGGCCCTGCGGGCCCCGACCCCGGCCAGGAGCCGGGGTCCGGCGACGCCGCCGGACCGGAGCGCTCCGACGCCCAGCTCGCCGCGCAGCGACGGGTGCGTGACGAGCTCGCCCGGGTCGCCCCCGCGGCTGCGGAGCTGGGTCGCCGGTTCGCCGCCGCGGGGCACGAGCTGGCGCTGGTCGGCGGCTCCGTGCGCGACGCGCTGCTGTCGCGCCTGGGTGGCGAGGGCGAGTTCGACCTCGACTTCGCCACCTCCGCCCGCCCCGACCAGACCGAGCGCCTGCTCGCCGCCTGGGGCAGCGCCACGTGGGACGCGGGTCGCGCCTTCGGCACCATCGGCGCCCGGCGCGGCGCCGTCGTCGTCGAGGTGACCACCTACCGCTCCGACGTCTACGACCCCGAGAGCCGCAAGCCGGTCGTCGCCTTCGGGGACTCCCTGGAGGGCGACCTGTCCCGGCGGGACTTCACCGTGAACGCCATGGCGCTGCGCCTGCCCGAGGGCGTCTTCGTCGACCCCTTCGACGGCGTCGACGACCTGGCCGCCGGGTACCTGCGCACCCCGGTGGCTGCGGAGAGGTCGTTCGACGACGACCCGCTGCGCATGGTGCGCGGCGCCCGGTTCGCCGCCCAGCTCGGCTTCGACCTCGCCCCCGAGGCGCTCGCGGCGGCCGCGGCGATGGCCGGGCGGCTCTCGATCGTGTCCGCCGAGCGCGTGCAGGCGGAGCTGGTGAAGCTCCTGCGCGCTGCCGACCCGGTGCCGGGGCTGCGGGTGCTCGTCGACGCCGGGCTGGCCGCCGTCGTTCTGCCCGAGCTGCCCGCGCTGCAGCTGGAGGTGGACGAGCACCACCGCCACAAGGACGTCTACGAGCACTCCCTCACCGTGCTGCGCCAGGCGATCGAGCTGGAGCCGCGCTACGGGCTCGACGCCGAGGGGCCCGACGTGGTGCTGCGCCTGGCCGCCCTGCTGCACGACGTCGGCAAGCCGCCCACGCGCCGCTTCGAGCCGGGCGGCGGCGTGAGCTTCCACCACCACGAGGTGGTCGGCGCCAAGATGGCGGCCCGGCGGCTGAAGGAGCTGAAGTTCGACAAGGAGACCACCCGGAAGGTGGCCCGCCTGGTGGAGCTGCACCTGCGCTTCCACGGCTACGGCGGCGGGCAGTGGACCGACTCCGCGGTGCGCCGCTACGTCACCGACGCCGGCCCGCTGCTCCCCCGCCTCCACGCGCTGACCCGCGCTGACTCCACCACGCGCAACAGGCGGCGCGCCGAGCAGCTGCAGCGCACCTACGACGAGCTCGAGGTCCGCATCGCCGCCATCCGGGAGCAGGAGCAGCTCGACGCCGTGCGGCCCGAGCTGGACGGCGCAGCCATCATGCGGGTGCTCGGCACCAGCCCCGGCCCGGTGGTGGGGCGCGCCTACAAGCACATGCTCCAGGTCCGCCTCGACGACGGGCTGCTCGGCGAGGAGGCGGCCCGGGCCGAGCTGCTGCGGTGGTGGGCCGAGCAGCCGGAGTCCCAGGCGCCCGACGCCTGAGCCGTCAGGTCGGCGTCGGCGCGGCTCGCGCCAGCACCGGTCACGGGCCGGCGTCCCTCGCGGAGCGCCGGCCCTCCCGCGCGCGTCAGCGTCCGCCGCCGCGGGCGCTCCACGTTCCCCGTGGAACGCCGGAGCTGTCGCTCGGCTGTGGCCGGCTGTGGGGTGCGTGTGGTCGCCGCGGCGTGCACAGGTGTGTTGCGGTGAGTCCGGTGGAGGTCTTCACGGGGACTCCTGCACGCCGCTGCGACCGTGCGCCGACGTGGCGAGGAGCGCAGCCGTGCTGGTGAGGACGTCAGCGACCCAGTCCTGGTCGAACACCACGTGCTCCCACGCGAAGCGGAGCACGGTCCAGCCGCTGGCCACCAGCTCGTCGTACCGATGGCAGTCGTTCGCCAGGGCCCTCCGCCCGCCGTGCCACCGGAGCTGTCAGCCTCGACGACGAGCCGGAGGACGGGGTCCACGAGGTCCGGTCTGATGAAGCCGCCCCACTTCCGACGGGAGCTGCGGAAGGAGTCCCACCACCCCCGCCTGGACGGCGATCCCTCGCAGCGCTGACTCGAAGGGGTTGGCCGGCTCCGCCGACGCGTGCTGCGCCACCCGCAGCACCGCCTGCCGGCCGGCCCCGCGCGTCTGCTCGGCCCGGGCGACGAGCTCGCCGCGGTCGACGAGGTGGTGCCTCAGAGCGGAGCCGGCGACGGCCAGGGCTTCCGGGAACGGCATGCTCCGCGCGCAGTCGACGATGGTGCGCAGCGGAGTGGTCACCGAGCCGTCCACATCGGAGTCCGGGAGGTGCGACCAGTGCGGCACCACCCCGCTGGCGGCGGCGGTGGTGAGCCGGCGGTTCCGCCGCACCGTGACGTGGGGGCGCTTCGGGGTGGTCACCAGGTCGAGGAGCCACAGCTGGGCCGCGCTCGCGTGCGAGGCGACGCCCCCTGCCTGTGCCGCCGCCAGCAGTGGAGCGGTCTGGCTCGACAGCGCGTTCGTGCCACGTGCGACGCGCAGCACGGCCCCGCTCTCGACGGCTCGCGCCTAGGCCCGGTGCTGCACGTCGAGCTGGTCGCGACGGGCGGTCCCGCCCAGCTGCCAGACCTGGCGCCGTACCTCCGCGACCTCCACCCGCACAGCCCGGGAGTTGACCGGAGGAGGACGTGGATCTCGTCCACAGGTCGTGGACGTGGTCGCAGCGGCGTGCGGAAGCTCATCGCGCGTGCTGCCTGGGCACCTCAGGACTGGCTTCTGCACGCCACCGTGGCCACGCGCCGACACCCCCACCCCGTTCCACGGGGAACGCCCGCCGGCCTTCAGGAGGCGCGCGCGGCCGCCCGGTGCGACGCCGCGCCGGACGCCGCCACGAGCACCCACCACACGGCGAGCGCGGCGAGCACCGGGGCGGAGTAGCCACCCGCTGGCAGCACCAGCGCGGCGAGCCCGGCCGCGGCCACGGTGGCCGCGTTGGTGAGCACGTCGTAGAGGACGAAGACCCGCCCGCGGAAGCCGTCGTCCACGCCGGTCTGCACGAGGGTGTCGACGGAGATCTTCACGCTCTGCGCCGTCGCCCCGAGGAGCCCGGCGGCCACGACGAGCGTCACCGGGCCCGGTGACACCACGAGGGCCAGGGGAGCGGCGGCCGAGCCAGCGGCCGCGAGGTGCGCCCACCGCTGGGCCCCCAGCCGTCGTGCGGCCACCGGCGTCAGCGCCGCGGCGAGGGCGAAGCCCAGACCGGAGGCGAGGGTGACGGCCCCCACCAGCGCCGTGGCGGCGAAGAGCTCGGAGGTGGCGTCCACGGCGCCGCCGGGGAGGTCGTCGTCGCCACCGCGCCCGACCGCCGTGCGCGCGTAGAGGAGGGAGAGCACGAGGGCCACGCCGTACCCGAGGCGGTGCGCCCCGATGAGCAGCAGCGCCCGCGCCGCCGTCCGGCGCTCGCGCAGGTGGCGCAGCGCCCCGACGAGGTCGCGCTCGGGGTGGGGGTGCTGGGCGACGTCGGCGTCGCCCGGGCCGAGCGCGTCGCGGTGGAGCCGCAGCGCCACGCCTCCCGCGGCGGCGCACAGGAGCGCGGTGACCACGAGCAGCCGTGCGTCGCCGCCGTCGCCGAGCCCGACGAGCGGACGGGCGGCCAGCGCGAGCGCGCCCGCGGCCAGCGCGGTCGCGCTGCCGGCGGTGGGCACGACGGCGTTGGCGGCCACGAGGTCCCGCGCGGGCAGCACGCGCGGCAGGGAGGCGGACAGGGCGGCGAGCAGCAGCCGGTTGACGGACAGGTAGGCGAGCGCCACCACGAGCACCGCGACCGGCGGACCCGCCACCACGGCGACGGCGGCGGCCAGCGCCAGGGCGCAGCGCACCCCCGAGGCCACCACGAGGACCTGGCGCCGCCGGAACCGGTCCAGGACGGCAGCGGCCCACGGGCCGACGAGGGTGAAGGGGAGCAGGAGCACGGCCATGGCACCGGCGATGGCGCCCGGCGAGGCGGCGCGCTCGGGGGAGAGCAGCACGAAGGAGGCCAGCGCCGCCTGCAGGACCCCGTCACCGGCCTGCCCCAGGAGGCGCACCGCCACGAGGAGCCGGGCTCCCGGAGCTCTCGCGACGGCGGCCGCGCCGGCCAGCAGGCCCGACGTCGCGGCACCGGACGGGCGGCGGCCCTCGGCTCCGGCGGGAGCCGCCCGGTCACTCATGGGCGCAAGCCTCGCCGATCGCCCGTCCGTTGCACGCGGTGACTCCCCGTGCACCAGTGGTTCCACGTCGAACGCCCGGGCCCGGTCGCCGGGGAGCCGGCGCCCCGGACGCACCGGAGGCCCGGACCCCGAGGGGTCCGGGCCTCCGGTGAGACGCCGGGAGGGACGGGCGTCAGCGCTCGTTCGTGCCGGCGATGAACGCCTCGACGTCGTCCTTGGCCTTGTCGTCGCGCTTCTGCACGGGCGGGCTCTTCATGAAGTACGACGACGGCGAGGTCAGCGGGCCGCCGATGCCGCGGTCCAGGCCGATCTTCGCGGCGCGCAGCGCGTCGATGATGACGCCCGCGGAGTTGGGGGAGTCCCAGACCTCGAGCTTGTACTCCATGTTCAGGGGCACGTCGCCGAAGTTGCGGGCCTCCATGCGCACGTACGCCCACTTGCGGTCGTCGAGCCACTCGACGTAGTCGCTCGGGCCGATGTGCACGTTGCGCTTGCCGAGGTCGTGGTCGACGTTGCTCGTCACGGCCTGCGTCTTGGAGATCTTCTTGGACTCGAGGCGGTCGCGCTCGAGCATGTTCTTGAAGTCCATGTTGCCGCCGACGTTGAGCTGGTACGTCCGGTCGACGATGACGCCGCGGTCCTCGAAGAGGCGCATGAGCGCGCGGTGCGTGATGGTCGCGCCGATCTGGCTCTTGATGTCGTCGCCGACGATCGGCACACCGGCGTCGGTGAACTTCTGGGCCCACTCCGGGTCGGAGGCGATGAACACGGGCAGCGCGTTGACGAAGGCGACCTTCGCGTCGATGGCGCACTGGGCGTAGAACTCCGCGGCGTCCTCGGAGCCGACCGGCAGGTAGCAGACCAGGACGTCGGCGCGGGCGTCCTTGAGCGCCTGGACCACGTCGACCGGCTCGGCGTCGGACTCCTCGATGGTCTCGCGGTAGTACTTGCCGAGGCCGTCGTGCGTGTGGCCGCGCTGGACCGGCACGCCCAGCGGCGGGACGTCGGAGATCTTGACGGTGTTGTTCTCCGAGTTGAAGATCGCCTCGGACAGGTCGAAGCCGACCTTCTTGGCGTCCACGTCGAACGCTGCCACGAACTCGATGTCCCGGATGTGGTACTCGCCGAAGCGGACGTGCATCAGACCGGGGACGGTCGCGTCGTCCGCGGCGTCCCTGTAGTACTCGACGCCCTGGATCAGGGACGCGGCGCAGTTGCCGACGCCCACGACGGCGACGCGGATGGAGCCCATCCGTTCTCTCCTCACTGGTTGGACGACAGCTGGCCGGTCGGCTCGCTGGTGGTGCTGGCCGCTCCCCCCTCTGCGGCGCCCTGCGGCGCCGGCGAGGAGGACGGCGGTGCCTGCGGGGACCTGGTCGGCCCCCCGGCCCCGGAGCCGGCGCTGCGCTCGCGCTCGACGAGCTCGTCGAGCCAGCGCAGCTCGCGCTCCAGGGAGTCGGTGGTGTGGCGGTGCAGCTCTGCGCTCCAGCTGTCGGGCCGGGCGCTGGCCCGCGCGGCGCCGACGCGCTCGAGCCGCTCCACCACGCGGGTGCGCCGGCCCTCGAGGATGCGCAGCCGGGTGGCGGGGTCGGTGCTGCCGAAGAAGGCGAAGTGGACGTCGAACTGCTCGTCCTCCCACGTCGCCGGCCCGGAGCTGGCCAGCAGCGAGCGCAGCTGGGTGCGGCCGGCGTCGGTGAGCTGGTAGACCACGCGGCTGCGCCTGCCGGCCAGCGGAGGGGTGGCCGTGGTCGGCGAGCTCTGGGTGATCCAGCCGCGCTCCTCCAGGGAGCGCAGGGCGGGGTAGAGGCTGCCGAAGGAGATGCGGCGCCGCAGGGGGCCGATCACGAGGTCGATGCGCTTGCGCAGCTCGTAGCCGTGCAGCGGGGCGTCGTCGAGGAGCCCGAGGACGGCGATGGTGAGGGCGTCGGAGCCTCGTGCCACGTGGCGTCTCCCTCGTGCGTCGTCCGGCAGCGCGTCCGCCGCGGACGGCCCACTGATGTATCGAACCGATACATCAGCGGACTGTAGCGACCTCGGTGGCGCCACGCGACTCGCGGTGTGCCCGTCAGGGCGAAGCCCGGTGGGGGCCCAGGTCGGCGCCGCATACTGGCTGCGACCCGAGACCGCTCCGCCGCGGTGCCGGCCGGGCCCAGGACGGGGACCGGCGGGCCCGCACGACTCCAGGGACGCACCCGGTGCCTTCTCACCCCCAGGCCACCAGCCGACGATCCGCCCCCGCCGCCCGCCCGGGCGACCACCGCCACGGGGGCGGCAGCGCTGCGCGACGGCCGGCGCCGAAGCGGCGCCGCCGCTGGCTGCCGTCGTGGCAGCTGGTCGTCAGCGGTCTGCTCCTGCTGGTGATCATGGTGGTCGGCGCTGGGGCCTTCGCCTACGCGACCACCTCGACGCCGTCCATGAACGGCGACGCCCTCAAGGCGACCACCACCGTCTACTACAGCGACGGCACCACGGTCATGGGCGAGCTCAACGGCGGCATCGACAGGAAGCCGCTGACCCCCGAGGAGATGCCCAAGTCCGCCAAGGACGCGGCCGTGGCCTCGGAGGACCGCACCTTCTACGAGAACAAGGGCGTCTCGGTCACCGGCATCGGCCGCGCCGTGTGGGGCGTCCTGACGGGCAACCCGGACCTCGGCGGCGGATCGACCATCACGCAGCAGTACGTGAAGAACATCACCGGCAACGACCAGCGGGCCTACACCCGCAAGGCCACCGAGGCGATCCAGGCGCTCAAGGTCGACCAGCAGTACTCCAAGGACCAGATCCTCACCAGCTACCTCAACACCGTGTACTTCGGCCGCGGCGCCTACGGCATCGGCGCTGCCACCGAGGCCTACTTCGGCCCGGACGTCGACCCCAGCCAGCTCACCCACGAGCAGGCGGCCCTGCTCATCGGCATCCTCCCGGCGCCCTCGGCGTGGGACCCGGCCACCAGCCCCGACAACGCCCAGAAGCGCTACTCCTACGTCATGGGGGCCATGCAGCAGATGGGCTACGTGCCCGCCGAGGAGGTCGCCGCCAACCCGGACATGCCCGGCACCGTCGAGCAGCAGAAGCCCCAGTGGTTCAGCGGTCCCAACGGCTACGTGCTGCAGGCGGTCGTCAAGGAGGTCGCCTCCAAGGGGCTGAGCGTCGCGACGCTCGACGGCGGCTCGCAGATCATCGACACCGGCGACGCCGTGGCGACCGCCGGCCTGCAGATCACCTCGACGGTCGACCCGAAGCTCCAGCAGGACGCCATCGACACGATGCGCGACCCCGACGCCTACCCCACGCGCGGCCGCCCCGAGACCGTGCGCGCGGGCCTGGTCTCGATCGACCCGGCCACCGGCGGCGTCCGGGCGATGTACAGCGGTGAGGACCCCCAGCAGCAGTTCGACGCCGTCACCTACGGCGCGGCCCAGGCCGGCTCCACCTTCAAGCCCTTCACGCTGCTGGCTGCGCTGGAGAGCGGGGAGTTCACGCTCTCGGACACCTTCGACGGCGCGAGCCCGCAGACCATCGACGGGTACACCGTGAAGAACTACGGCCGCGGCAGCGGCGAGCAGTTCGGGGACATCAACCTCGTCAAGGCCACCGCCGACTCGGTCAACACCGTCTACGTGCGCCTCAACGAGGAGGTCGGCCCGGAGAAGACCGCCGACGTCGCCGCACGCCTCGGCGCGCCGGTCGCGGAGTCGGAGACGGACCTGCTGTCCAACGTGCTGGGGACCTCGACGGTCAAGCCGATCCAGATGGCCCAGGCGTACGCGGCGCTGGCCAACGGGGGTGACGTGCGCCCCGCGCACTTCGTGGCGCAGGTGAAGCAGGGCGAGGACACCCGCTACACCGAGGTCACCACGCCGAGCGCGAGCTTCGACCGGGACGCCGTCGCCGACACCGTCTACGCCATGCAGTCGGTGACCAAGAGCGGCGGCACGGCGGCGAGCGTCGGCAGCGCCTTCGGCAAGCGCCCGATCGCCGGGAAGACGGGCACCACGAACGAGAGCAAGGCGGCGTGGTTCAACGGCTTCACCCCGCAGCTCGAGACCGCCGTGGTGCTCTACAACACCGGCCCCGCCCCCGACTACGCGCAGCTCCCCCTCGGGTCCTGGGGCGGGGTGAGGAGCGACATCACCGGCGGCACCATCCCCGCCAAGATCTGGACCTCCTACATGACCAAGGCGCTCAAGGGCACCGACGTCGTGCAGTTCCCCCCGCCCTCGAAGCAGGTCAGCTCCGCGCCGTCGCCGACGGCGACGCCGACGCCGACCGAGACCGCGACGGCCTCCCCCACGGAGAGCCCGACCGAGGCGCCGAGCGAGAGCCCCACCGACGGCGCCACGGACGGGGCCACGGACCAGCCCAGCGGCGAGGGCGGCTCGGGGCAGGACCAGGGCGACGGCGCGCAGGCGGCGGGTCCCCCGGGGCTGGCCGACCGGATCGCCGCCCGGCTGGGCCAGGGCAGGCCGGGCCAGCAGGCGACGGGCGGCCCGACGGCGTCGGGACCCCGCGCGCAGGGCTGAGCTGGCCCTACCGGAGGTCGAGCGGCGGAGGCGGTGGGGGACGATCACGGGCGTGGGAGCACCCAGCCGCACCGACGGCGTCGTCAGGGCCGCCAGCGAGGTGGTGGGCGGCCCCCTGGGCGACCGCGCGGCGCCGGGCCCCGCGGGCAGCCGCCTGTGGGGCGCCGGACCGCTGCTGGCGCTGGCGGCCGTGGTCCCCGTCGCGCTGGCGGCGTTGACGCGGCAGCACTGCCGCACCAGCGGCTGGGCCTCCCCCGACCAGTTCGTGCACGCCTGCTACTCCGACGTGCCGGCGCTGTTCGCACAGGGCGGGGCCGCTGGCCAGCCGCCCACCACGGCCGTGGTGCTGCGCCTGCTCGACCTGGTGGCGACCACGCCCCGCGGCGCCTTCGACGTCTCGGTGCTCCTGGCCGCCCTGTGCCTGTCCTTGTCGGCGGTGCTCCTCGTCCGCGCACGCCGGGGGCGGGGAGGCGCCTCCGGCTGGGAGGCGGCCCTGGTCGCGCTCAGCCCGGTCGTGGTCACCGCGGGGCTGGTGTCGGTCGACCTGGTCGGCGTCCTGCTGCTCAGCGCGGCGCTGCTCGCGCTCTCGCACCGCCGGCCCGCGGTCGCCGGTGCCCTGGTCGGGCTCGCCGCCGGGGTGCGGCCGGCGGTGGGCCTGGTGCTCGTGGCGCTGTGGCTGGTCGTCGTCGTCGGCCGTCGG
The DNA here is from genome assembly GCF_052644995.1 of Quadrisphaera sp. KR29. NCBI lineage: Bacteria > Bacillati > Actinomycetota > Actinomycetes > Kineosporiales > Kineosporiaceae > Quadrisphaera > Quadrisphaera sp. KR29. Next base: position 101,223 of record NZ_JBQXXG010000004.1, on the reverse strand, counting down.
GCCCGCGGGCAGCAGGCGCCGGAGCGCGAGGAGGAGGCGCCGGAGCGCGCGGAGCACCCCCTGGGGCCGCTGGAGGCCCTGGCCGCCACCGCCGCGGCCGTGCTCGCCGGCGGGCTGGTCACGCTGGCCTCCAGCCTCGGCACGGGGACCCAGCCGGGCGGGTCGCGCTGGTGGGACGGCTCCGGCGGAGCCGGCTTCGGCTCCCCGTGGCTGCTGCCGGCGCTGCAGGGCAGCCTGCCCGGCGGTGCGGGGCTGCCCTGGTCGGCGCTGCCGGCGGGAGCGGTGACCGCGCTGGCCGCAGCCGGGCTGGTCCTGGTCCTCCTCCTGGGTGCCGCGGCGGCTGCCCGCACGGCCGGTGCCGAGCCGGTGCGGCGCCTGGCCGCCACGGCGCTGGTGCTCGTCGCGGGCGGCCTGGCCGTCTCCCCCAGCGTGCCGGTGCAGGCGACCCTCGTCGTCCTGCCGCTGGCCGCGGTGGCGGCCCCGCGGTGGCGCGACCACCTGCCCTGGGCGCTGGCCGAGTGCGCCTACGCCACCGGCACCTGGCTGTACCTGCACGCCACCAGCTCCGAGGACGGCAGGGGCGCCTCGCCCGGGGCGTACGCCGCGCTGCTGGTGCTCCGGCTGGCGGCGCTGGGCCTCCTGGCCGTGCAGGGCGTGCGCCTGACCGCCCGCTCGGCCCGGCAGCCCGGCGAGCGGCGGGCCGCGCGCTCGGCCGACGACGACGTCCGGTCGCCGGTCGCGCAGCCGGTAGACTGACCTGCTGGCCCGGTCCCCCGGGCCGCTGCCGCCCGCTCGAGGACGGCGCTGACCCGCTCCGGCGGGTCCGCGCAGCCCCGGTGCGCGGCACCTCCTGTCACGGAGAGACCGTGACCGCCGAGTCCAGAGGAGGTGGGCCGCTGATGCGCGCCTACGAACTGATGGTCATCCTCGACGCCGAGCTCGAGGAGCGCACCGTCGCCCCGTCGCTCGACAGGTTCCTCAACGTCGTCCGCGCCGACGGTGGCACCGTCGACGCCGTCGACATCTGGGGCCGCCGTCGCCTGGCCTACGACATCGACAAGAAGTCCGAGGGCATCTACGCCGTCGTGACCATGAAGACCGAGCCGGCCACCGCCAAGGAGCTCGACCGCCAGCTCAACCTCAACGAGGCCGTGCTGCGCACCAAGCTCCTGCGCCTCGAGACCGCCTGAGACCCGCTGTCGGCGCCGGCTGCTAGACCGGCGACGCACGCGGACCGCACGCGACAGACCACCCAGCTGCTGAGGAGCACCCCATGGCCGGCGAGACGACGATCACCGTCATCGGCAACCTGACGAGCGACCCGGAGCTGCGGTTCACCCCGTCCGGGGCGGCCGTGGCCGGCTTCACGGTGGCCTCCACGCCCCGCACCTTCGACCGCCAGAGCAACGAGTGGAAGGACGGGGAGACCCTGTTCATGCGCTGCTCGGTCTGGCGCGACGCGGCGGAGAACGTCGCCGAGTCCCTGACCCGCGGCACGCGGGTCATCGTCACCGGCCGCCTGGTCTCGCGCTCGTACGAGACCAAGGAGGGCGAGAAGCGCACCACCATGGAGATGCAGGTCGACGAGATCGGCCCGTCGCTCCGCTACGCCAACGCCAAGGTCAACAAGACCCAGCGCTCCGGCGGTGGTGGGGGCGGTGGCTTCGGCGGCGGCTCCGGTGGCGGTGGCGGCTTCGGCGGTGGCTCCGGCTCCGGCGGGGGCGGCGGCTTCGGCGGCTCCTCCGGCGGCCAGTCCAACGACCCGTGGGCCACCGGCCCCTCGGGCGGCGGCGGCGGCCAGGGCTCCGGCGGCGGCAGCTGGGGCGGCGGCTCGTTCAACGACGACCCGCCGTTCTGACAGACGGCTCTTCCCGCACTTCCAGACCCACAGACCACGTCCACCATCCCGGCCCCTGCCAGCGGGGCCGGGCTCCGAGAGAGGGAGCTCCACGATGGCCAAGCCCGCTGTGCGCAAGCCCAAGAAGAAGGTCAACCCGCTCAAGGCGGCGAAGATCACCACGGTCGACTACAAGGACACCGCGCTGCTGCGGAAGTTCATCTCCGACCGCGGCAAGATCCGCGCCCGCCGCGTGACCGGTGTGTCCGTCCAGGAGCAGCGCCAGATCGCCACCGCCGTGAAGAACGCGCGCGAGATGGCCCTGCTGCCCTACACCAGCTCGCCGCGCTGACCGGCTGACAGAGGAGACCGAGACATGAAGCTCATCCTCACGCAGGAGGTCACCGGCCTCGGTGCCCCCGGCGACGTCGTCGACGTCAAGGACGGCTACGCCCGCAACTACCTCGTGCCCCGCGGCCTGGCCACCGGCTGGACCAAGGGCGGCGAGAAGCAGGTCGCGCAGATCCGCGCGGCCCGCGCCAGCCGCGAGCTGGCCTCGATCGACGAGGCCAAGTCCGTCAAGCAGCGCCTGGAGTCCGCTCCGGTGCAGCTGCAGGTGCGCACCGGCACGGGCGGGCGCCTGTTCGGGTCCGTGACTCCGTCGCTGGTCGCCAGCGCGGTGAAGGACTCCACCGGCACGTCGATCGACCACCGCAAGGTCGAGATCGGCAACCCGATCCGCTCCACCGGCGAGTACACCGTGCAGGTCCGCCTGCACCCCGAGGTGTCCGCCTCGATCGACGTGCAGGTCGTCCCGGAGGCCTGAGCCGCCGGCAGCGCCGCTGCACCACCTCGACGCCCGTCCCGCAGCCGCGGGGCGGGCGTCGTCGTGCCGGGCGCGGACGGCGCCACGGCGCCCCCGGTCGTCCCTCCGCGCACCGGAGGCGCCGGCTGGTTCCCCACGACGCCTCCGAGGCGCCGATGCCGTCCCACCCGCTCCCGGGACCGTTCCGACCGTCCTCGAGGCTCGGTGCGGTCGGCTCCCGAGCTGGTGAGCGCCCTGCGGCACGGGGCCCGTTCATGACCCACAGCAACGGTCTGCCGTGAGGCGTGAGCGCTGCGTCACCACCGGCGCGTCGACCGCGACACGCCGGTGCGCCGACACGCCGCAACCTCCGGTTCATCCTGTGGACGGCTCGTCGTCCACATCCCGGGGGTGGACGTCGCCGCAGGTCACAGGCCGTGCAGAAATGATCGACACCGAGTTATCCACAGTTGTCCACAGGTCTGTCCCCAGGTTGTGGACAACTCCCCCTCCCTGCGTCGCAGGTGGGAGCGGTGCGGCATCCGGCTGTCCACAGGCCCGCCGCGCCGGGGGGCGCCGATCGCCCGCAGAGCCCGCCGCGGGCACCTACCGTCGTCTGGCGCCACCGCGTCCGCGGCACGAGGCGGCGGAGGCCCTCCGGCCCCCGTCCACCCCCTCCCGCCGCGCTTCCCGCGGACTGTCGGTGGTGGGTGGCTAGATGTGGTGAGCGGTCCGGGTGCGGGCCGGCAGGACGGGTGGGCGGAGCACCGCTCAGGAGAGGCAGGGGGGCTGACACGGATGTCGCTGGCCGACCTCGAGCAGTACGAGTCCTCCGCCGGACCGGCGCAGGAGCTGGGGCGCACGCCCCCGCAGGACGTCGCCGCCGAGATGAGCGTGCTGGGCGGCATGATGCTCAGCAAGGACGCCATCGCCGACGTCGTCGAGCAGATCCGCGGCACGGACTTCTACCGGCCCGCGCACGAGCTCGTCTACGACGCGATCATGGACCTCTACGGCCGCGGGGAGCCGGCCGACGCGGTCACGGTCGCCGCGACGCTGACCCGCAAGGGCGACATCGGGCGGGTCGGCGGCCCCGGCTACCTCCACACGCTCATCTCCTCGGTGCCCACGGCCGCCAACGCCGGCTACTACGCCCGGATCGTGCGCGAGCGCGCCGTCCTGCGGCGCCTGGTCGAGGCCGGCACGCGCATCGTCCAGCTCGGGTACGCCGCCGAGGGCGGTGACGTCGACGCCCTGGTGAACACCGCGCAGGCGGAGGTCTACGCGGTCACCGACCAGCGCCAGACCGAGGACTACGTGCCGCTGGGCGCCACGATCGAGGCGACCATCGACGAGATCGAGGCGTCCAGCCACCGCGGTGACGGGATGATCGGCGTCCCCACCGGCTTCGCCGACCTGGACGCGCTGACCAACGGCCTGCACGGCGGGCAGATGATCGTCATCGCCGCGCGCCCGGCCATCGGGAAGGCCCTGGCGCTCGACACGCCCCTCCCGACGCCCACCGGCTGGACGACCATGGGCGAGGTCCGCGTCGGTGATGACGTCATCGCCGCCGACGGCAGCCCCACCCGCGTCGTCGCCGCGACCGAGGTCATGGTCGACCGCCCCTGCTACGAGGTGGTCTTCGACGACGGGACCACCGTCGTCGCCGACGCCCAGCACCAGTGGGTCGTCCGCGAGTCGCCGCAGACGCCCCTCACCACCGAGCAGCTCGCGGCCCGGTGGACAGCCGGCTCCTCGGTGAGCGTCAGCGTCACACGGCCGGTGGCCCTGCCCGACGTCCCGGTGGCGCACCCGTACGCGGTCGGTGCTCTGTGGGCCGCGCGCGGCTGCGCGCTGCCCCTGCAGGTGCTGGCGCTCGTCGAGGGTGACGGCGTCGACCCTGACGGCATCAGCGGGGAGCTCGACGACGCCGTGGACGTCCTCCTGCGCGGATCGGTCGCCCAGCGCCGGGACCTCCTCGCCGGCATCGCCGACGTCTGGGGGGCGCCCGGACCGTCCGGGGAGCTCCTCCTGCCCTCAGGACGGCCCTTCTCGCCCGTCGCCGCCGAGCTCGCCAGCTCCCTGGGTGCTCGGGCGACCCTGGACGAGGCGCACCGCCACGTCGTCCTCGACGGCGGAGTCGCGGACTTCCGTCGCAGTGACCTCTCACTGGAGCGCAAGCGCGCTCGAGGTGCAGCGCAGGCGCGGCAGCACCGGCTCGTCGTCGAGGTGCGTCCCGTGCCGAGCGTGCCGGTGCGCTGCATCGAGGTCGACCACCCGTCGCACCTCTACCTCGCGACCAGGTCGATGGTGCCCACGCACAACTCGACCATCGGCCTCGACATCCTGCGGTCGGCGGCGATCAAGAACAACATGCCCGCCGTCGTCTTCTCCCTGGAGATGGGCAAGACCGAGATCACCATGCGCCTGCTGTCCGCCGAGGCGAAGGTGCCGCTGCAGAACATGCGCAAGGGCACCATGCGGGAGGAGGACTGGACCCGCCTGGCGCGCACCATGGGCGCGGTGAGCGAGGCCCCGCTCTTCATCGACGACAGCCCCAACATGACGCTCATGGAGATCCGGGCCAAGTGTCGCCGGCTCAAGCAGCAGCACGGGCTCAAGCTCGTCGTCATCGACTACCTGCAGCTGATGACCTCCGGCAAGAAGGTCGAGAGCCGCCAGCAGGAGGTCTCGGAGTTCTCGCGGGCGCTCAAGCTGCTCGCCAAGGAGCTCGAGGTGCCGGTCATCGCCATCTCCCAGCTCAACCGCGGTCCGGAGCAGCGCACCGACAAGCGCCCGGCGATGGCCGACCTGCGCGAGTCCGGCGCCATCGAGCAGGACGCCGACATGATCATCCTGCTGCACCGCGAGGACGCCTACGAGAAGGAGAGCCCGCGGGCGGGGGAGGCCGACCTCATCGTCGCCAAGCACCGCAACGGACCCACCGACACGATCGTCGTGGCCTTCCAGGGCCACTACTCGCGCTTCGTGGACATGGCCACCGGCTGACCCCGCAGACCCGTCCGCGCCAGCAGGGTGTGCGGTCAGCCGCCGAGGGCGCTCGGCACCCGCCCCGCCGCGAAGTCGATGAGCCCCACCCAGCTGGGGGTGAGGGCGATGCGGGCCATCGGCCGGTCCCGCAGGCTGTCGGCCCAGGCGCGGCCCTGCTCGGGATCGGAGTAGCGCACCGCGGCGAGCTCGTACTCAGGCACCACGTGGTCGAGCACCTCGACGTGCACCCTGCCGCGCAGTGACAGGGCCTGGTAGGGCCAGACGTCGGTGTCGATGGTCACCGCGACGTCTGGCCGCTCCCGCAGGACCCGGACCTTCGGGGCGCGCGCGGGCGAGCCGAAGACCAGCTCCTCCCCGGTCCAGTGGAACCAGATCGGGACGACCCGCGGGGTGCCGTCGTGCCACGTGTACGCCAGGCGCGCTGGCACCCTGGACCTGAGCAGGACGTCGACCGCCGGGTCGCCGAGGAGTGACAGGTCTCCCTGCTGCGCCACCGCCACCTCCTGAGGAGTGGACAGAGCGCCCAGGGTAGTGACGCGGGTCACAGCCGGACAAGGGTCAGGAGCGAGGACGGCACGGTCCTCCGCCCGGGGCGACGCTCGGTCCGCGTGCTCGGGCGGTGCTGGGGCTCCCGGCCCTGACGTGCGGACCCCGCCGTCCCGCGGACGGGGCACCGGGGATGCGACAAGGGCGCGTCCGCCGCGGCGGACGCGCCCCTGTGGTCGCGGTCGGGACGGGTCAGACGGCCAGGACGGCGCCGACGCGCAGGCGGTCGGGGTCCGCCCCGATGACGGCGGCGTTGGCGGCGTGCAGCGCCTGCCAGCTGGTGCCGGCAGAGGTGGCGATGCTCGACAGGGTGTCGCCGGCCTGGACCGTGTAGCTGCCCGAGCTCGTGGTGCGCTCAGAGGAGCGGGAGGCCGCCGGGGCCTCGCGCGAGCCGGCGACCTCAGCGGCGGCTGAGCCAGCCTCGTCCGCGGCGGTCAGGCCGAGCTTCGCCGAGCAGGAGGGCCAGGCGCCCCAGCCCTGCACCGCGAGGACCTCCTCGGCCACGGCGATCTGCTGCTCGCGGCTGGCCAGGTCGGCGCGGGAGGCGTACTGGCCGCCGCCGAAGCCCTTCCAGGTGCTGGCGGAGAACTGCAGTCCGCCGTAGTACCCGTTGCCGGTGTTGATCGACCAGTTGCTGGTGCTCTCGCAGGCGGCGAGCCGGTCCCAGGTGCTCGCCGAGGCGGCCTGGGCGCTGGTCCCGGACAGGGCCACCAGAGGGGCTGCTGCCAGGGAGGCTGCTGCCGCGAGGGCGAGCAGGCGGCGGCGGGAGCTTCGGACCGGGGCGCTGGTGGAGGAGGTCATCGGCCACGAGACTGACACACATCACCGAGAGTGTCGAAAAGACCCCGTGCATGACATGACTGTGACTCCCCGTAGCGGAGGTCCTCGCCGCAGGTCAGACGGAGAGGACCTGTCCCACGAAGATGCGGTGGGGGTTGCTGCCGATCACGGAGGCGTTGGCCGAGTAGATGGCCTGCCACGAGGTGCCCTGTGCGGCAGCGATCTTGGCGAGCGTGTCTCCGGGCGCCACGGTGTAGGAGCCGCCCGCGCGAGCCGCTGAGCGCGACGCCTGCGGCGCGCGGTCGGCGGTCACGTCCGGTGCCGGAGCGGCAGCGGGCGCGGCGCCGGCGGACCCGGCCTTGTCCGCGGCGGACAGGCCCAGCTTGCGCGAGCAGGCGGGCCAGGCGCCCCAGCCCTGCGCGGCGAGGACCTTCTCCGCGGTGGCGATCTGCTGCTCGCGGCTGGCCAGGTCGGCGCGGGAGGCGTACTGGCCGCCGCCGAAGCCCTTCCAGGTGCTGGCGGAGAACTGCAGTCCGCCGTAGTACCCGTTGCCGGTGTTGATCTTCCAGTTGCCGGTGCTCTCGCACTGGGCGAGGCGGTTCCACGTGTCACCGCTGGCGGCCGAGGCGGGGGCGGCGACGGCGACGACGGGGGCGACGGCCACCGCCGCGGTGGCGGCGACGCCGAGCGCGCGACGCGTGATGCGGCTGGGCTCGGGCTGGGCGCGGTGGCGGGCGGTGCGGCTCACGGGTGACCTCCGTGTCGACGGTGCTCCTGGGCCCGGACCCTGCAGCGGGTCGACCGGGCGTTCGCCCACAACCTACGGAGGCGGTGTGCGTCCGTGGGCGCTTTTGGGAGAACGTTTGGAGGAGCCGCTGCGGGTACCGTCGTGAGGTGCACCCGGACGGACCAGTGCGCGACGCAGCGCACAGTTCCGACCACGGTGGGCACCGGACGGTGCTGCACGTCGACCTCGACGCCTTCTACGCCGCCGTCGAGCAGCGCGACAAGCCCTCCCTGCGCGGGAAGCCCGTCGTCGTCGGCGGCACCGCCTGGCGGGGGGTCGTGGCCACGGCGTCCTACGAGGCTCGCGCCTTCGGGGTGGGGTCGGCGATGCCGACCGCGGTGGCCCGCCGCGCGTGCCCCTGGGCCGCCTACCTCTCCCCGCGCTTCCCCGCCTACCGGACGGCCTCGGCGCGGGTGATGGCGCTGCTGGCCGACCTCGCCGGACCTCCTGGGCTCCTCGAGCCGCTGTCCCTGGACGAGGCCTACGTCGACCTGACGGCCTCCTCCACCGGCCCCGAGGACGACGGCGTGCTCGCCGCGGCCGTGGCCTTCCGCGAGCGGGTCCGCGAGGAGGTGGGCCTGACGGCCTCGGTCGGGATCGGCACCAGCAAGCTGGTGGCCAAGGTGGCCTCGGACCTGCGCAAGCCCGACGCGCTGCTCGTCGTGCCGGCGGGTGCGGAGCGCTCGGTGCTGGCCCCCCTGGGCGTGAGGGCGCTCCCCGGCGTCGGGCCCGCCACGGAGGCCCGCCTGGCGGCGCTGGGCGTGACCACGGTCGGCCAGCTGGCCGCGACCGACGAGCGCGAGCTCGTGTCCGTGCTCGGTCGCGCCGCGGGCACCGCGCTGCACGCCGCCGCGCACGGAGTGGACCCGCGGCCGGTCGTGCCCCAGCGCGAGGCCAAGTCCGTGAGCGCCGAGGAGACCTTCGCCACCGACGTCGTCGACAGGGCCGCGCTCTCCGCCGAGCTCGCGCGGATGGCCGCCAGGGTGGCCGAGCGGCTGCTGGCCAACGGCCTCCGGGGCCGCACGGTGACCGTCAAGGCGCGGCGCTACGACTTCTCCACGCTCGCGCGCTCGGCGACCACGGCGGCCGGCAGCGCCGGGGTGGCGAGCGCGGAGGAGATCACCGCTGCGGCGCTGCCGCTGCTCGCGGCCATCGACACCACCGGTGGCCTGCGCCTGCTCGGCGTGGGCGTGTCGGGCCTGGTGGGCGCTCTGGAGGGTCTCGACGACCCGGTGCAGGGCGACCTGCTCGCCGACCTCCTGGCGCCCGCCGACCCCGAGGAGGACCACGGAGACCAGCGCCGCGCCGACCAGGACGCCGACCAGGACGCCGACCACGCCGCCGACGCCGCCGACGACGACGCTGGCGCTGCTGCGGAGGCAGCGGAGCCGCCGGGGGCCGGCAGCTCCAGCCCCGCGGCGGTGTCCTGGCGGCCCGGTCAGGACGTGCTCCACGACGAGCACGGGGCCGGGTGGGTGCAGGGGTCCGGCGTGGGGCGGGTCACCGTCCGCTTCGAGGGGCCGCACACCGGCGTGGGGCGCGTGCGCACCTTCGCCGTCGACGACGCCTCCCTCTCCGCCGCTGACCCGCCAGTGTGGTGACCGCGACACCAGGGACCCGTCCGGCCGGGTGCTGCGTGTTACTGGTGTTCCACGTGTGACGCATGTGGCGTGTCGCGTCAGGGGCGCCGCGCCGATGGGGCACACTGGGGGTGCGCGGCAGCGTCCGACGCGCCGAGCCCGAGGCTCGCAGCGGACCGCCCACCCGATCACCTCCCGCGCCGCGCCGGCGTGACGCCCCGGCGGGAGGTGGCCAGCCACCAGCGCCGAGCCGAGGCTCCAGCGCGGGACAGGCCTGCGCCGCGCACGAGCGCGCCGCGGCCCGAGAGGAACACGCGAACCGTGCCCCCCACGAACACGCCCGGGAACAGCACCCCCGGCCACAGCACTCCCGGTCACACCACCCCCGGCCGTCCGGCCGGCGCCTCCTCCGGCGACGGCGGCGGCGACCAGCGCCGACGGCGCCGCGGCGGCCGAGGACGCGGCGGCGGCGGCCAGGGCCCCGCCGCGCGGGCCGCGGTCCCCGGCTCCCGCTCCCTGGCGCCCGGCTCGCTGGCCGGAGGCTCCCTGCCGCCAGCCGCGCCGCAGGCACCTCGCACCGCGCCGCCGGCACCGCGCGCCGCTCGGCCCGCCGAGGCGCCGGCCACCCCCGCGCCCGCTGCACCGCCGGCACCGGCCCCTGCGGCCGCGACCGCGGCCGGCGCCTCGTTCGCCGCCCTCGGCGTCCCCGCGCCGCTCGTCGCGGCACTGGAGGCCCGCGGCGTCACCGACCCCTTCCCCATCCAGGCCGCCACGCTGCCGGACACCCTGGCCGGCCGCGACGTGCTGGGGCGCGGCCGCACCGGGTCGGGGAAGACCATCGCCTTCGCGCTGCCGCTGGTCGCCCGCGTCGCCGCCGGGTCCGCTCCGCGCACCCCCCGGCGCCCCCGCGGCCTCGTGCTCGCCCCCACCCGCGAGCTGGCCACCCAGATCGCCGCCACGGTCGAGCCGCTGGCCCAGGCCGCCGGGCTGCGCACCACCGTCGTCTTCGGCGGCGTGCCGCAGGGCCGGCAGGTGACCGCCCTGGCCGCGGGCGTCGACCTGCTCATCGCCTGCCCCGGCCGCCTGGAGGACCTCCTGCGCCAGCGCGAGCTCACGCTGGACGGCGTGGAGGTGACGGTGCTCGACGAGGCCGACCACATGGCCGACCTCGGCTTCCTGCCCGGGGTGAAGCGCCTGCTGGACGCCACGCCGCGCGGCGGGCAGCGGCTGCTGTTCTCGGCCACGCTGGACAACGGCGTGGACGTCCTGGTCAAGCGGTACCTGGTCGACCCGCTCACGCACTCCGTCGACAGCGCCGCGGCCCCGCCGCCGGCCATGACGCACCACGCGCTGCACGTGGCCGACGCCGCCGCCAAGACCGACGTCGTCCGCCACCTGGCCTCCGGCACCGGCCGCCGCGTGCTCTTCCTGCGCACCAAGCACCAGGCCAAGAAGCTGGCCAAGCAGCTGACCGCGTCGGGCATCCCCGCCGTGGACCTGCACGGCAACCTCTCCCAGAACGCCCGGGTGAGGAACCTGGACGCCTTCACCTCCGGCGAGGTCAAGGTCATGGTCGCCACCGACATCGCGGCCCGCGGCATCCACGTCGACGACGTCGAGCTGGTCGTCCACGTCGACCCGCCGACCGAGCACAAGGCCTACCTGCACCGCTCCGGGCGCACCGCGCGCGCCGGCTCCGGCGGGGACGTCGTGACGGTCGTGCTGCCCGAGCAGGCCCGGGAGGTCGCCACGATGATGCGCCAGGCGCGCGTGAGCGCGGCGCAGCACCAGCGGACGACGCCGGCCTCGCCGGTGGTCGTGGAGCTCACCGGCGAGGTGGCCCCCCACGTCGAGCCGGCGCCCCCGGCGCCCGCCGCCCCGCCGGCGCGCGCGGGCGGAGCCGCCCGCGGCTCGTCCTCCCGGCGCAGCTCCGGCCGCTCCCGCGCGGGCTCGCCCGCCGGTGCGCGCGGCAGCGGCGGAGGTCGCCGAGGCGGTCAGGAAAGGCTCTCCTCATATCGGTGAGGCAAGCCTCACCGAATATCGGAACGGCCTCGTTGACTATCGCGAACGGGCGCTGACCTGCGACGACGTGCTCGCGGAACGGGCCTTCCACCTTTATGGTGTGAGCACCCGGATATCCCCGTCCCACGCCTTGGAGGTCACCGTGGCCACGCTCGAGATGCCCGCCGTCACCGAGTGCACCGTCGCCGGCTGCTCCTACAACCACGACGGGTGCCACGCCTTCGCGATCACCGTCGGCTCGGCTGACGGCTCCGCGGACTGCGGCACCTTCATCCCGCTGAGCACCAAGGGCGGGCTGGACAAGGTGGTGGCGCAGGTGGGTGCGTGCTCGCGCAGCGACTGCACCTTCAACAGGGACCTGGAGTGCACCGCGAGCTCCATCCGCGTGGGAGCCGGGGCGAGCGGCTCGGACACCGCCGCCTGCCTCACCTACCAGGCCTCCTGAGGCACCGGCCGGCCTCCGGGCCGCGCCGCCCGAGCACGGACCGCCGGTCGTCGCGCTGCGACGGCCGGCGGTCGTCGTCGCAGGGCACCCGGCCACCGGTCGGCGGCGACCCGTGAGACTGGCCGTGTGCGGGCGTGGCTGGTGTGGGGCGTCGGCGTCGCGGCGTACGTGGTCGCGGTGCTGCAGCGGACCTCCTTCGGGGTGGCCGGCCTGGCCGCTGTCGAGCGCTTCGGCACCACCGCCGCCGCCGTCTCGGCGTTCACGGTCCTGCAGCTGCTCGTCTACGCCCTGCTGCAGGTGCCCGCCGGAGTCCTGCTGGACAGGTTCGGCACCCGGCGCCTGGTGGTCACCGGTGGTCTCCTCATGGCGGCCGGCCAGCTGGTGCTGGCGCTCGGGGGTTCGCTGCCCCTGGCGGTGCTGGGCCGCGTCCTCGTCGGCGCCGGCGACGCGCTGACCTTCATCAGCGTCCTGCGGCTCGTGGCCGCCTGGTTCCCGGCGCGCCAGGCGCCCGTCATCACGCAGCTGACGGGGCTGCTGGGCCAGCTGGGCCAGGTGCTGTCCGCGGTGCCGCTGGTGGCGCTGCTGTCCGGACCGGGCTGGGCGCCGGCGTTCGCCTCCACGGCGGCGCTGGGCGTGCTCGCCGTCGTCCTGGTGGCCCTGGTGGTCCGCGACGCCCCGGGGGTGCGCACCGCCTCCGGGCCGGCGCTGAGCTGGTCCAAGGCCGGGCGCGACCTGGTGCGCGCCTGGCGCCACCCCGGCACCCGCCTGGGGCTGTGGAGCCACTTCGCCACGCAGTTCCCCGGCACGGTCTTCGTCCTCATGTGGGGCTTCCCGTTCCTCGAGCGCGGGGAGGGCCTGCCCCGCGCCACCGCGAGCGCGCTGTTCACGTCCTACGTGGTCGCCGGGCTGGTGGCCGGGCCCCTGCTGGGGGTGCTGGTCGCCCGCCACCCCCTGCGGCGGTCGTGGCTCGTGCTGACCATCGTGGCCGGCAACGCCGCCGCCTGGACCGCCGTGCTCGCCTGGCCCGGTCCGGCGCCGCTGTGGCTGCTGTGGCTGCTCGTGCTGGCCCTGGCCAGCGGCGGACCGGGGTCCATGGTGGGCTTCGACTACGCCCGCACCTTCAACCCCGCCGACCGGCAGGGCACCGCGACCGGCATCGTCAACGTCGGCGGCTTCGTGGCGAGCCTGCTCACCGTGCTCGCCGTGGGCGTGGTGCTCGACCTCACCGGCGGCGACTACTCCCTGGGCGACTTCCGCGCCGCCTTCAGCGTGCAGTACGTCGTGTGGGCGGTGGGCGTGACGGGGGTGCTGGTCACGCGGCGCCGGGTGCGGGCGCAGCTGGCAGCCGAGGGCGTGGTGGTCCCCCCGATCCGCGTCGCCCTGGCCCGGCGCTTCACGCGGCGGGCGCGCTCCGGCGCCCCGGTCAGGCCGGAGGAGGACCGGGGCTGACGACCGGCAGGGACCCGGTGGTCACCGGGTCCGGCGGGGCCAGGTCGCTGGGGCGCAGCCGGTAGACCCGCAGGTGCAGGTCGTAGTACTTGTCGGTCTCGCCGACCCACTCCATGCCCAGGCGCCGCGCGATCCACTCACCGCGCTCGTTGCCCGGGCGGACCACGGCGAAGACCTCCGAGGCGCCGTGGTCGAAGGCCCAGGCGGCCAGGGCCCGCGCGCCCTCGCTGGCGTAGCTCTGGCCCCAGTGCTCCGGCGCGAGCTGCCAGGCGATCTCGAGGTCCTCGCCGTGCGGGGGCATGGTCCGCAGCACCAGGGCGCCGACCACGACGCCGTCCTCCTTGCGCGCCAGCGCCCACCGGCCGACGAACTGCTCGACGTCGCCGTCACCGGTGACCTGCTCGGCCCGCCACTGCTCCAGCCTGTCGGCCATGGCCTGCTCGTCGGGCACGGCGTCGGCGGCAGGAGCGAGCCAGCGGGAGACCCTCTCGTCACCGAAGACGGCGAGGGCGGCGGCGGCGTCGGAGCGCTCCCAGTCGCGCACGACGAGGCGCTCGGTGGTCACCAGGTGGGTCACGCCGACACCGTAGCGCCCACCGGACCGGGTGACACCCGAGGAAGATCAACTCCAGGTGGGTGACCATGGGTCGTGCCGTCCGCCGCTCCCGACGCCGACGTCGCCCTGCTCGGTGGCGGTGGCGCGGGGGTCGCCGTGCTCCACCACCTCGTGCTCGCGCTGGAGCGCGAGCCGCGCCGCCGGCCCCTGCGCGCGGTGGTGGTCGACCCCCTGGACAGGCTCACCGCACGGCCCGCGGACCGGACCTGGTGCTCCTGGCTGCCGAGCCGGGGCCGGGCCCTGGAGGTGCTGGCGCCAGCGGTGCACCGCTCCTGGAGCAGCGTGCTGGTCGTCGGGCCCGACGGCGCTCCCAGCGCCCTCGACCTCGGCCCGCTGGTGTACGCCATGGTGCGCGGGGAGGACTACTACGCCCACGTCGCAGGTCTCGTGGAGCAGGCGCGGGCGCGCGGCCTGCTGCACCTGGAGCACCTCCCGGTCACCGCCGCCGCCGTGGAGGAGGACGCCGGGAGCGCCCGTGTGGTGCTGCCCGGCGGGGTGCTGCGGGCCCCCGCCGTGCTCGACTCCCGCCCTGCGCCACCCGCCGGACCCGGCGCGTCCGCCCTCGTGCAGGAGTTCCTGGGCCGGCGGGTCCGCGTGGACGGCGCCGGCCTGGACCCCGACCGCGCCGTCCTCATGGACTTCTCCGTGCCCCAGCCCGAGGTCGGGCTCGCCTTCGGGTACTGCCTGCCGAGCGACGCCGCCACCGTGCTCGTGGAGCACACCGCCTTCGTGCCCCGACCGCTGGGGGAGGGCCGGCACGCCGAGGCCCTGGAGGCCTACCTGCCCCGTGCCCTGGTGGGCGCGCCGCCGACGGCGCCCGCGGTGGTCGAGCACGAGGAGAGCGGCGTCATCCCCATGACCGACGCCCCCTTCCCCCGGCGGGGCCCAGCACCGCGGGGGCTGCGGCGCAGCAGGGTGCTCCGCCTGGGGACGGCGGGCGGGGCGGTGCGCCCCTCGACCGGCTACGCCTTCACGGCCATGCAGCGGGCGGCGCGCGCGCTGGGCGGCCAGCTGGCCGCGGGTGTGCCCGGTGACCACCTCGACCTGCCCCGCCCCTACCCGCGGCGGCACGCGTGGATGGACGCGCTCGTGCTGAGGGCCCTGCTGGACGGGCCCGAGCGCGGGGGCCTGGACGGCCCGGACTTCTTCGTCAGGCTCTTCGCGCTCAACCCCGCCGAGCGGGTGCTGCGCTTCCTGGACGGGCTGACCCGCCCCGGGGAGGAGCTCGCGCTCATGGCGACCTCGCCGCGCGGGCCGATGCTGCGCGCCGCGGCGCGCGACGCCGCCTGGCGGCTGCGCACCGCGAGGGGTGCGCTGCGGTGACCGGCGCCCCCGTGCGCCGGCGCCTGCTGCTGGCCGCGGCCGGGCTGGTGGGCCTGGCCGCGGCGCTGGGCGCCGACGCCCTCTCCGGGGGCCTGGTCAGCCGGCTGGACGAGCCGGCGAAGGCCCTCGGGGAGCAGCTGCGCTCACCGGCGCTCACGCCCGCGGTGCGCCTGCTGTCCGACCTCGGCACCACGCCCTACCGGGCGCTCCTGGCGGCGGCCGTGGCGGTGCCGCTGGCCCTGCACCGCTCCACCTGGCGCCCGCTGGGGTACGCCGCCCTGGTGGTGGCCGCCGCACCGGCCGTCAGCGCCACCACCAAGCGCCTGCTCGAGCGGCCCCGGCCCCCGGCCTCCGAGGCGCTGGAGCACCCGCTGGACCCGTCCTTCCCCAGCGGCCACGCCACGGCGTCCGCGGCGCTGGCCGTGGCGCTGGCCGTGCTGGCCGTGACGGCCCTGCGCGGCTCGTGGGCCCGGGTGGCCGCGGTGGCCGCCGCCGCCGGCTTCGCGCTGGTGGTCGGGCTGACGCGCATCTACCTCGGGGCGCACTGGCTGACCGACGTCCTGGGCGGCTGGTGCACCGGCGCTGCGCTCGCCCTGGCGCTGGCGGCGGCCACCAGGCCCTGGCTGTCGCCACCGGGCCCTCCGGATGCGTCAACCTCGCTTGACGGATCACATGCCGTCAAGGATGCTTGACGCCGTGGTGGACCGGGACGGGGAGGTGGCGGCGTTGGCGGCACTGGTGGCTCGGGCAGCGGACGACGACCCGCTGGAGGCCCTCGCGGCCCTGGCGGCGGCGCGGCGGGAGCTGGAGGCCCTGGAGGAGGTCGCGGTGCGCCGGGCCCGGCTGCGCTCGGCGTCCTGGGCGGCCGTGGCCGCGGCGATGGGCGTGAGCCGGCAGGCGGCCCACCAGCGCTTCCGGCTCTCCCGCTGGGGCGACCGCTGACCAGCCCCGGCGGCGGGACCGGCCCGGACGGGCCCCGCCCGGCGGGAGCCACCGCCGGGCGCCGCGAGGGGCTGGCCAGCCTGCTGCCCCACCTGTCCCAGCACCGCCGCGCGCTCGCGGCGGCAGCCGCCCTCTCCCTGGTCACCGCGGCCACCGGTCTGGCGCAGCCCCTCCTGGTCCGGCGCGTGGTGGAGGCCGTCCAGGACGGCGGCCGCGCGGCGCCGGCGGTGGTGGCGGTCGTCGTCGTCCTGGTCGCCGGCTCCCTCGTCGGCGCCGTCCAGCAGTACCTGCTCCAGCGGACCGCCGAGGGCGTGGTGCTCAGCACGCGGCGCCGGCTGGTCGGCAGGATGCTGCGCCTGCCGGTCGCCGAGCTGGACTCCCGCCGCACCGGCGACCTCATCTCCCGCGTCGGCTCCGACACCACGCTCCTGCGCGCCGTGGTCACCTCCGGGCTGGTGGAGGTGGCCTCCTCGGCGCTGCTCGCCGTCGGGGCGGTGGTCGCCATGGCCCTGGTCGACCCGCTGCTCCTGGGGGTGGTGCTGGTCTCGGTGGGCGTCGGGGTGGTGGCGGGCGTCGCGGTGGGGCGCCGCCTGCGCGACCTGGCGCGCGCCTCCCAGGAGCGCGTGGGGGCGATGACCGCCGCCGTCGAGCGCGCCCTGGGCGCGGTGCGCACCCTGCGGGCCGCGGGGGCCACCGACCGCGAGGTCGACGCCGTGGGGCGCGCTGCCGAGCAGGCCTACCAGGCGGGGGTGCGCGCGGCCCGGGTGCAGGCGGCCATCTCCCCGCTGGTGGGCGTGGCCGTGCAGGGAGCCTTCGTGGCGGTGCTCGGGGCGGGCGGCTACCGGGTGGCCAGCGGGGCCATCTCCGTCGCCGACCTCGTGGCGTTCATCCTCTACCTGTTCCTCCTGGTCATGCCGCTGGGCCAGCTCCTGGGCGCCTACTCCCAGCTCCAGCTCGGCCTCGGCGCCCTCTCGCGGGTGGAGGACGTGCTCGCCCTCCCCGAGGAGGACCCCGCCCCCCGGGCCGCCCCCGCGCCCGCGCGGACCGGGGCGCACCTGCTGGAGCTGGACGGCGTCTCCTACGCCCACCGCGGCAGCAGCTCGCTCGTGCTCGACGGCGTCTCCTTCAGCGTGGGGCGCGGCACCCGGACCGCGGTGGTCGGCCCCTCGGGCGCCGGCAAGTCCACCCTGCTCGGGCTGCTCGAGCGCTTCGACGACCCGGTGGCCGGTGCGGTCCGCCTGGACGGCACGGACCTGCGCGACCTGCCCCGGGCGGCGCTGCGCGCCCGCCTGGGCTACGTGGAGCAGGAGGCCCCCGTGCTGGCGGGCACGCTGCGCGAGAACCTGCTGCTGGCGGCCCCTCGCGCCAGCGAGGCCGAGGTGGCCGAGGTGCTGGCCGCCGTGGGCCTGACGGGGCTGGCCACGCGCTCCCCGCTGGGCCTGGAGGCCCCGGTGGGCGAGGGCGGGGTGCTGCTGTCCGGTGGGGAGCGCCAGCGCCTGGCCATCTGCCGCTCGCTGCTCGCGCGCCCGGAGCTGCTGCTGCTCGACGAGCCCACGGCGAGCCTCGACGCCCGCAACGAGGCCGCGCTCGCCCGCGCCCTGGACGCCGTGCAGCGCCGCTCCACCGCGCTGGTGGTGGTCGCGCACCGGCTGTCGACGGTGGTCGACGCGGACCAGATCGTCGTCCTCGACGCCGGACGCGTGGTCGGCGCCGGCCGCCACGCGGAGCTGCTGGAGACGACCCCGCTGTACCGCGAGCTGGCCGCCACCCAGCTCCTCGTGCCGGGCTGACGGGCTGACGGGCTGACGGGCTGACGGGCTGACGGGCTGACGGGCTGGTGGGCTGGCGGGCGGCGTGGCGGCCGGGGAGGCAGGCTCGGCGGGTGAGCACGCTCCCCGGTGACGACCGCTTCGCCCAGCCCTCGCCCGCCGACGTGGAGGCCGGTCCCGTGGACCCGCTCGACGCCGGGTCCGGGCAGCCGCCGCTGCGCGTGGTGCTGCTCGACGTCAACGGCACGCTGAGCGACACCTCGGCCCTGGCCGGCGCCTTCGAGGCCGTCGGCGCGCCCGGCCACCTGGCCGCCTCCTGGCTGCCCTCGGTGCTGCGCGACGGGTTCGCCCTCACCCTGCACGGAGCAGCGGCCCGCTTCACCGACGTGGCCCTCGCCGGCGCGCGCACGGCCCTCGCCGGCGCGGGCGTGGCAGCTGACCGCCTGGACGCCGCCGCCTCCTCGGTGGTCGAGGCGCTGGGGTCGCTGCCGCTGCACCCCGACGTCGTCCCCGGCCTGCAGGAGCTGCGCCAGCGCGGCCTGCGCCTGGTGCCCCTGTCCCAGGGCCCCGTCGGCGCGACCGAGCGCCTCCTGGCCGGCGGCGGCGCCGCCGCCCTGGTCGAGCCGGCGCTGTCGGCCGCCGACGCCCCCGGCGGCCTGTGGAAGCCGGCCGCCAGCACCTACGCCTGGGCGCTGGACCAGGTCGGCGCGTCACCGGCCCAGGCGCTGCTCGTGGCCGCCCACCCCTGGGACCTCGACGGCGCGGCGCGCGCCGGCCTCACCACGGCGTGGGTCGACAGGCCCGGCGGTTCCCCCTACCCGCGCACCATGGCCGAGCCCGACCTCGTGGTGCCGGGCCTGGACGCCCTCGCCGACCTGCTGCGCTGAGCGGTCAGCTGAGCCCGAGCGGCCCCGCCAGGTACTGGTACCCGACGAAGGCGACGACGTCGAGCAGCGCGTGGGCCACCACCAGCGGCATCACGCGCCGCGTGCGCCAGTAGACCAGGGCGAACACCACGCCCATGACCAGGTTGCCCAGGCCGGGCCCGAAGCCCTGGTAGAGGTGGTAGCTGGCGCGCAGCAGCGAGCTCGCCGCGACCACCCAGGCCACCGTCCACGCCTGCGGGGACAGACGGGGCAGCAGCCGGCCCAGCAGGGCCGGGCGCGCCCAGCGCAGGCGCGGCAGCCGGTCCAGGAGGTAGGCGACGACGACGACCTCCTCCAGCAGCGCGTTCTGCAGCGCCGAGGCGACGAGCACCGGCACGGTCCACCACAGGCCGGTCAGGGCCGACGCCTGCACCTCGGCCGTGACGCCCAGGGCCCGGCCCGCCAGGTAGAGGCCGAGGCCGGGGATCCCGATGACCGCTGCCAGGCCCACCCCCTGGAGCAGGTCGCGCCCGGGGCGGCGCAGGTCGAGGCCGATGCGTCGGCAGGTGCGACCGACCGCGGGCAGCAGCGGGCCGCGTCCCGACGTGCCGCCGGCCAGGAGGAACAGGCACAGTGCCACCGGCACGAGGGCGAAGCCGATCCCGAGCAGCTGGTAGGTGAGGTCGAGGTAGGGCCGCGGGCTGCGCGACGGGTTCAGCGTGGCCGTGCCCGCCGCGACCCCGCCGGCGGCCGTCACCAGGGCGATGAGCTGGACGACGGCGTAGACCCCGGAGCGGCCCAGGGACAGCGCTGCCACGAGCAGCACCTCGCCCAGGACGCGCCCGCGCGCGAGCTCGGTGCCGTCGGTGGTGCCGTCGGAGGTGCCGTCGGTGGTGCCCGCCGGGGCGCCGTCGGGCCGGCCGTCGGCAGCGGAGGGCTCCACCTGCGTCACGGCGGCAGTGTCGGTGAGCGGGCTGGGAGGCCGCTGGGAGCGCCGGCGGGTGGTCGCGTCGGCGGCGCCCCAGCGACGATCACCGCGCCGCGAGGGCCGCCCGCGCCGCGCGACCCGCTGCTGCGCCGTAGGGGCCGCCGAACAGCTGCGCGTGCACGAGCAGCGGGTGCACCTGGTGCAGCGGCACCCGCTCGCGCCACCCCGCGGCCAGCGGCGCGGCCTCGTCGTAGGCGGCCAGCACCCGCTCCAGGTGCGGCAGGCCGAACAGGGCGAGCATCGCCAGGTCGGTCTCGGCGTGGCCGCCGTGGGCGGCGGGGTCGACCAGGACGACGCCGGTCGCCGTCCACACCGCGTTGCCGCTCCACAGGTCGCCGTGCAGCCGCGCAGGAGGGCGGCCGTCGTCCCAGGCGCCGTCGGCGAGCAGGTCGGCCACGCGCGCCACGGCCTCGGCGTCGTCGGGCTCCAGGGCGCCCGCGTCCCGGGCGGCCGCCAGGTGCGGAGCCAGCCGGTGGGCCGCGCAGAAGGCGCCCCAGCCGGAGCGGTCGGCGGCCGGCGCCTGCTGCACGTGGGACAGGGGGGCGGTGCCGACCCAGCCGTCGCGGTGCCAGCCCGCGGGCGGGGCGCCGTGGTGGGGCGCGCCCGCCGCGTGGGTGACGGCCAGCTGGCGCCCGAAGGCCTCGGCGGCCGCGGGCGTCGGGTCCACGGGGACCAGCCGGGGCAGCACGAGGTGATCGCGGCCCACCTCCAGCGCCCGGGGCACGTCGACGCCGCCGTCCCCGCGGGCCTCGGCGAGCCACGCCAGCCCTGCGGCCTCGACGGCGAAGAACCCCTCCGGCGCACCGGCGCGGGTCTTGGTGAAGACCTCGCCCTCCCGCGGGGGGCGGGAGGCGCGGCGGTGGTCGGGAGCACTCATGCACCGGTCCTACCGTGGAGGGATGAGCACCGGCATCGTCGGCGTCGTCCTGTGGGGCACGATCATCGTCATCGGGTTCTTCGTCGTCCTCGTCGCCCGCGCGGCCTCCGAGGAGCGCCGCGAGGGACCCCGCCAGCACATCCGCCAGCCGGTCCTCAAGGGCTGGGACCAGGTCACCCCGCCGGGCCAGGAGCGTCCCCGCCGCTGAGGTGTCCCGCGCGCGGCGCGGGGTAGGTCCAGGTCATGACCAGCCTGCCCAGCACCACGACCACCTCCACGGGCACCGGGACGGTGCCCCTCGGGGACACCGGCATCGGCCTGCACCCCCTGTGCCTGGGCGGCAACGTCTTCGGCTGGAGCGCTGACGAGGAGGCCTCCCGCGCCGTGCTCGACGCCTACGCCGAGGCGGGCGGCAACCTGGTCGACACCGCCGACGTGTACTCGGCCTGGGTGGAGGGCCACAGCGGCGGGGAGAGCGAGTCCGTCATCGGCCGCTGGCTGGCCGACCGCCATCCCGGCGCCGGTGCCGTGCACGTGGCCACCAAGACCGGCGCGGCCGAGGGCGCCGAGCTGACGCGGTCGGGCGTCGACGCCGCCCTGGACGCGTCCCTGGGCCGGCTGGGCCTCGACTCCGTGGCGCTGTACTACGCGCACCGCGACCAGGAGCAGCGTCCCGTGGAGGAGGTCGTGCAGGCCTTCGCGGCCACCGTCACAGACGGGCGCGCGCGGGCCTGGGCGGTGAGCAACTGGAGCGCCGAGCGCATCGACGGCGCCGTCGCCGCGGCCCGCGAGGCGGGGGTGCCCGGCCCCGTCGCCGTGCAGAACGCCGGGAGCGCCGTGACCCGCACCGACCCCGCCGTCGTCGACGCCTGCCGCCGCCACGGGCTGCTCGCCGTGCCCTACGGGGCGCTGGCCTCCGGCTTCCTGACCGGCAAGTACACCCGCGGTGGGCAGGTGCCGGAGTCCGTGCGGGCCGAGGGCGTCGGGAAGCGCTACAGCGACGAGCGCAGCTGGGCGGTGCTCGACGCGGTCCGCGCCGTGGCCGAGGGCCGCGGTGCCGCAATGAGCACGGTGGCCCTCGCCTGGCTGCGGGCGCAGGGCGCGGTGCCGATCGCCTCGGCCCGCACCCCCGAGCAGCTCACCGCCCTGCTGGCGGTCACGGCCGTGGAGCTGTCCGCCGACGAGCTGGAGGCCATCACGACCGCGGGACTGTGAGGGCGGCGGCCGCGCGGCGCCGGGGTGCTCAGACGCTGCGGGCCAGCTCCTCGGCCAGGCCGGTGTAGGTGGCCGGGGTCAGGGCCAGCAGGCGCTCGGCCGCCTCCTGCGGCAGGCCCAGCCCCGCCACGAAGGCGCGCATGCCCTCGGCGTCCACGCGCCGGCCGCGGGTGAGCTCCTTGAGCCGGGAGTAGGGGTCGTCCATGCCGGGCACCCCCGCCACCGACGCCGCGCGCATGACCGACTGCACCGCCTCGCCGAGCACCTCCCAGTTGGCGTCGAGGTCGCGCGCGAGGGCGGCGTGGTCGACGTCGAGCCCCGCCAGGCCCTTGCGGACGTTCTCCACCGCCAGCAGGGAGTGGCCGAAGGCCGTGCCGGTGTTGCGCTGCATCGAGGAGTCGGTGAGGTCGCGCTGCAGGCGGGAGGTCACCAGCGTGGAGGCGAGCACGTCGAGCAGCGCGCAGGAGACCTCGAGGTTGGCCTCGGCGTTCTCGAAGCGGATCGGGTTGACCTTGTGGGGCATCGTGCTCGACCCCACCGTGCCCTGGCCGCGCACCTGCGCGAAGTAGCCCAGGGAGATGTAGCTCCACACGTCGGTGCACAGGTCGTGCAGGACGCGGTTGAACCGGGCGACGTCGCTGTACAGCTCCGCCTGCCAGTCGTGGCTCTCGATCTGCGTGGTCAGCGGGTTCCACTGCAGTCCCAGGCCCTCGACGAAGGTGCGCGAGACGTCCTGCCAGTCGGTGGTGGGGACGGCGACGACGTGCGCGGCGTAGGTGCCGGTGGCGCCGTTGAGCTTGCCGAGGTAGTCGGCGCGCTCCACGCGGCGCAGCTGCCGGTCCAGGCGCGCGGCGGTCACCGCGAGCTCCTTGCCCAGCGTCGTGGGCGTGGCGGGCTGGCCGTGGGTGCGCGCCAGCGCCGCGGCGCCGGCGGCGTCGTGCGCCATCTCGACGAGCTGCGCCTGCAGCGCGCGGGCGGCGGGGAGCCACACCCGCTGCACCGCGCCGCGCACCATGAGGGCGTAGGACAGGTTGTTGACGTCCTCGCTGGTCAGGCAGAAGTGCACCAGCTCGACCAGGTCGGCGGCGCTGCCGGCGGCCAGCTGGCGGCGCAGCCACACCTCCACGGCCTTGACGTCGTGCACCGTCTCGCGCTCGATGGCGGCCATCTCCTCGACCGCTCCCGGGCCGAAGCCCTCGACGAGCCCCCGCAGCTCGGCGACCTCGGCGTCGGTGAGGCGCCGGGCCCCGGGCACCGCCCCAGCGGCGGTCAGGTGCACCAGCCACTCCACCTCCACGCGGAGCCGCTCGCGGTTGAGGGCCGCCTCCGAGAGGTGCTCCACCAGGGGCGAGACGGCGGCGCGGTAGCGGCCGTCGAGGGCGCCGAGGGCGTAGCCGGCGTCGGCCAGCGGCGTGGGCGGCGCAGCGGAGGGCGTGGGGGTGCTCACGGCCCTGCATCCTCCCAGGTGCGCAGCGACCCCCGCGCCGGGTGGCGCGGGGGCCGGGTGGCGCGGGGGCCGGGTGGCGCGGGGGCCGGGTGGGGCGGGGTCAGCGGACGGGGACCAGCCGCACGGGGACGCCCGCGGCCACCCGAAGGCGCGGGGTGTCGACGAGCAGCAGCTGCGCCTGCGGCTCCGGGACGGCCCCGGAGCAGCCGACCGAGGCGAGCACCTGGCCCGGTAGCACGCGGTCCCCGACCGCGACCCGCGCCGAGCGGCGCTGCAGGTGCGCGAGCACCGCGTACCGGCCACCGCCGCAGTCGAGCACGACGTGGTTGCCCAGCACGGCCCGCGCGCCGAGCAGCTCGCGCGCGGCGTCGAGCAGGCCGCCCGCCAGGCGGGCCGCGCCGCTCTGCCGGCAGGCGTGGTCGCGCGCGCCGTCCACCACGCGCAGCACCGTCGCGTCGGCGGGGGACAGCACCGGCTCCCCGAACGTCGCAGCGTCGCCGACGGGCAGCAGGCCGAGGCGGCGGGCCGCGGCCGCGCGCCGCCCGGGCACCGGCAGCGCCGCGGGGTCCGGCACGGCGACGTCGAGGACCAGCCCCACGGCGTGGGCCCGGCCGTAGGAGCCGGGCCCGGTGGCGCCGGAGTCGTCGGCCTCCACGCAGGCGCCCGCGAGCGGCGCGGACAGCACCTGCACCGACGCCCACCGACCGCGCGGACCCAGCACCGACAGCACCGCCGCCGCCGCCACCAGGAGCACCCCGAGCAGCCCCGCGCCGGTCGCGGCGTCACCGGCCAGCTGCGGCCACGGCAGGGGCAGCAGGTGCAGCACGACGCCGCAGCCCACCAGCGCCGCCCCCGCCAGCGAGGCGGTGCCGCGCGCCCGGGCGCAGGCGCGCACGGCGAGCGGGGTGCGCGCCGGCGCGCAGACCAGCTGCACCGGGCCGGCGGGCCGGGTCCCGCGCGGTCGCGGGACCGGCGCCGTGGTCGTGACGGGCGCTGTGGTCGTGACGGGCTCGGCGGCCGGCGCACCGCCGCTCTCCAGGAGCACCAGGTCGTCCAGCAGCGAGCGGGAGGGGCGCGGGACGTCCGGCAGCGCGGTCACCCCGGCACGCTAGGCAGGGGGGACCCGGGATCCACGGCGCCACGCCGGAGCGCGCGGGCCCAGGTGGCGCCGGCTCCGCTCAGGGCAGCGGGCGCCCCCCGCGCGGCAGCACGGCGCGCCCGGCGAGCGCGGGGTCGAGGGGGACGTCGGACAGGAGCAGGGCGCTGCCGCGCCGCAGCCGGCCGGAGCCGAGCGGCTCGCAGCGAAGGCCGCCGCGCCCCCGCAGCGCCGCGTGGGCGCCCGGGGCCAGCTGGCGGTCCATCCACGCGCACGGCGCCGCCGGGCGGCGGCCCGCGAGCAGCACGGGGCCCTCGCCGCAGTCGAGGGCGAAGGTGCGCCCGCGCAGCGGCTCGAGCTCAGCCCCGCGCAGCACCGCGTTGCGGCGCGCGAGCAGCGGGTCGAACGGCGCGACGCCGAGCTGGGAGGCCACCGCCTCCAGCGCCTCGACCGCCAGCAGGGTGACGGCGGCGTCCAGGTGCGCGGCCTTGCCGAAGAACCTGTCCCCGACGATGCCGCGCCCGGCCACGACGTCCGCGCTCTCGCGGTCCTCCGAGGCCGGGCCGGCCGGCGCGCCGCCGCTGGCGGGCCCGAAGGGCAGCGGACCGTCCTTGGGACGGCCGAAGTAGCGGTGCACGGGGGAGACGAGCAGGTGCAGCACCACCACGGGGGTGCTGTGGACCAGCGGCTCCAGCGCGGCGCCGGGAGAGGGCCCCTCGCTCACCGGTGCAGCGGACCCGGGCCGCAGCGCACCGGGACCTGCGCCACGCGCCAGCCCTGGCGGGCCGCTGCCACCAGCAGCTCCTCGGGGGATGCGCCGGGCAGGGCGGCGAGCAGCTGGCGGCGGCCCGCGACCGCGCGGGCGGCGTCGGCCGGTCGCAGGGGCCGGCCGGCGGTGTCCCGCAGCCCGCCCACCGCGGACAGGGCCCGCCGCAGGCGGCGGGTCGCGCGGGCGTCGGCGAGGCGCCGGTGCAGCGGCCAGCCGCACAGGGCCGCCGGGCCCCAACCGGCCCGGCGCACGCCGAGCACCAGGTCGGCGCTGCCGCGCACGACGGGCTCGGCCAGCCGCTCCAGCTCGCGCGGGTCCACGCCGCTGCGCCCGTCGAGCAGGGCGACCACCGGCGCCGTCGTCCGCGCCAGGCCCGCGGCCCACGCCGCTCCCAGCCCGTCCGGGGCGTGGGCGTCCAGGGGGGCGACGACGCCCCGGTAGCCCTGCGGCAGGCGGTCGACCACCCAGCGCGGCGCCGCGCCCCGCGCGGCCGCCAGCACCGCATCCACCCTGGCCGTGCCCGGAGGCGGGGAGCAGGCGAACGTCGGCTCGAGGGCGCCCGCGGCGTCGTGCAGCCTCTCCACGAGGTCCGACGGTACGTCGCCGCGCACCTGCTCCGCCCACAGGTGCCGCCGGCGGGCGCGCCGTCCACAGGCCGAGGCGCGGCGGTGCCAGGCCGGCTGACGGCACCGGAGCATCGCCGGGTGCCCCAGACCGCGCCCGTCGTCCTGCCCGCCGAGGACGTCCGCGCCGCCACCGCGGCGGGTGAGCAGCTGGCCGAGCTGGCCGTCCGGCTGGGCGCGGCCGCCGCCGAGGTGGCCGCCCAGGCCGCGGTGCACCGCCAGCTGCTCGCCGTCGACTGGCACGGACCGGCGGCGGCCGCCTTCACCGGCGCGCTGGTGCTGCGGGTGGCCGCGCTGGAGCGCCTCGCCGCCACCGCCGAGGAGCTGGCCGGCTCCGCCGCGCGGCGGGCGGAGGCCGGGGGCGCCCTGCGCGCGGCGGCGGGGTGGTCCTGGTGAGCGGGGCCGGCGGCCTCGAGGTCTCGGGCGGGGTCGCGGGCGCCGGGGCGCAGCTGGAGCAGCTGGACCTGGCCGCTGCCCAGCTGCACCGCAGCGCCGCGGGGCTGCGGGAGGTGGGGGACCGGCTGCGGCGCGGCTGGAGCGTGCTGCAGGGGCTGGACGGGCTGCTGGGCGACCCCTTCGCCGTCCTCGCGCTGGAGGCGGACCTGGTGGGCGTGCTGCAGCGCCTCGACGAGGCGGTGCTGGCCAGCGCCGACCTGGGAGACGGCGTCGTGGTGTGCGCGGCGCTCTACCGGGGGGTCGAGGAGTCCCAGCGGAGCGCCTGGAGCGGCCTCGGGGCGCTGCTGGGCGGGCTCACCGGGCCGTCCGCGCGGCTCGCGGGCACCGTCCTGACCGGTGCCGCGCCCCTGCTCAAGAGCCGCCTCGAGCGGGGTCCGGCCGGACCGGCGGCCCCCGGCGCGGCTCCACCCGACGGACCGGGTGGGCGGACGGCCGCCGCGCAGGACCCGGCGTGCGCGGTGCCGGCCGCCGCTGGGGGGCCAGTGGGGCCAGCGGGGCCAGCGGGGCCGGGGCCGGGTCCAGGGCCGGGTCCGGTGCTGCTGGCGCCCGGTGCCGGTGCGGCGCGCCTCCTGCCGCCGACGGCCGACCCGCAGCTCACCGCGGCGCCGGGAGCGGGCGTCCCGGCCCTGCCGCGGACCTCCGCGCCGCTGGACCCGTCAGCCGGCCGGGGTGGCGGCGGCTTCGCGCAGGAGGCGCTGCGCCTGGCGCGCCAGGGGGTGCAGCCGCTGGTGGCCCTGGGCGCCGGTGCGCTCATGGGCGCCGGTGCCCTGGCCGCACCGCCGGTGCCCCAGCTGGCCGGGGCGGCGGTCCGCAGCGGCGCTGCCCGCGGGACGGGCGCCAGCACCAGCGCCGTCGTCACGACCCGTCAGGTCCCGGTGGAGCCGCCCACCGCGCCGCCCTCCGGCGTGCAGGACGCCCTGGCGCGCGTCGTGCGCACCGGTGACGGGTGCGGTCCTGCCGGTCGCCTGCGCGTGGAGCGGACCACCCACCCCGACGGGAGCGCTGTCG
This sequence comes from Quadrisphaera sp. KR29, assembly GCF_052644995.1. Classification (NCBI taxonomy): domain Bacteria; kingdom Bacillati; phylum Actinomycetota; class Actinomycetes; order Kineosporiales; family Kineosporiaceae; genus Quadrisphaera; species Quadrisphaera sp. KR29. The sequence goes on along the minus strand of NZ_JBQXXG010000004.1, from coordinate 73,962 downwards.
CGGTGGTCTACCTGCCCGGCGTGCAGGACTGGGCCTCCGACGCGCCCGTGCCGGCCTCCTACGACGCCGCCGTGCGCGGAGCGGCCGGCCAGCCGTCCGCCTACACCGACGCGGTGGTCGGGGCGATGGAGACCGCGGGCGTCGCTCCCGGGGAGCCCGTGATGCTCGTGGGGCACAGCCTGGGGGGCATCGCCGCGGTGCAGGTGGCGTCCGACCCCGCCGTGCGGGCCCGCTTCGACGTGCAGGCGGTCATCACCGCGGGCTCACCGGTCGGCTGGGCCGACGTGCCGCGCGGGGTGCAGCTGCTGGGCCTGGAGCACGCCGACGACCCCGTGCCGCAGCTGGACGGGCTCGACGCCCGCGACGTCGCGAACGTCACCACCGTCACCGCACCCACGCCTGAGGGGCACGGGTACCACGACGGGGAGGGGTACGCCCTGACGGGAGGGGCCGTGGACGCCTCCCGGCACCCCTCGGTGCTCGCCTTCCGGGCCGCTGCGTCAGCCTTCTTCGCCGTCCCCGGTGCGCCGGTGGGGCGGACCGAGGTGACCGAGGTCCTGGCGCGCACGGCCGGGCCGTGAGCCGCTCAGGCGCGGGCGCGCTCGCGGCGCTCGACGCGCAGGTCGTCCATGTCCTCCAGCTCGCGGCCCTTCGTCTCCGGCACCGCCCGGAGCACGAAGAAGAAGGAGACCAGCGCGAGCGCCGTGTACAGGCCGTAGGCGACCGGAAGCCCCACCTCCGCCAGCGGCGGGAAGGTGGTGCTGATGACGAAGTTGGCGATCCACTGCGCGGCCGCCGCCACCGACAGCGCCGCCGCGCGGATGCGGCCGGGGAACATCTCGCCGAGCAGCACCCAGACCACCGGTCCCCAGGTGATGCCGAAGGAGACGATGAAGAGGTTGGCCGCCACCAGCGCCACGGGGCCCCACGGGGCCGGCAGGGAGACCTGGTCGCCCTGCAGGGTGCCCTGGGTGAAGGCCAGCGCCATGACGCCCAGGGACACCGTCATGCCCACCGACCCGGCCAGCAGCATGGGCCGGCGGCCCACCTTGTCGACCAGGGCGATGGCCACCAGCGTCACGAGCACGTTGGTGATGGCGGTGATGACCGAGAAGAGCCCCGACTGCTGCTCGTCGAAGCCGACCGAGCTCCACAGCGACGTGGAGTAGTAGAAGATCACGTTGATGCCGACGGCCTGCTGGAAGACGGACAGCAGGATGCCGACCCACACGATGGGACGCAGGCCCAGCCGCGGGCCCCGCAGGTCGCGCAGGGAGGGGTCGCGCTCGGCCGCCAGGTGCTTGGCGATCTCCGCGATGCGCCGCCGGACCAGGCCGCGGTCCTTGAGGCCCTGGATGCTGGCCAGGACGCGCCCGGCCTCGTCCTGGCGGCCCTTGGCCACGAGGTAGCGCGGCGACTCCGGCACCGCGAGCGCCAGCGCGGCCCACACCACCGCGGGGACGACGCCGACGAGGAACATCCAGCGCCACGCGGGCAGGCCGAGCCAGAAGTCGTTGGCCGCGCCGTCCGCGGCGCCGGACAGCAGGGCGTTGGAGACCAGGGCGGACAGGATGCCGACGGTGATGGCGAACTGCTGCAGGGAGCCCAGGCGCCCCCGGATCGCCGCGGGGGAGACCTCGGCGATGTAGGCGGGGGCGATCACCGAGGCCGCCCCGATGCCCACGCCGCCGACGGCCCGCCACAGGACGAGGTCCCACACCGCGAAGGCCAGGCCGGAGCCGACCGCGCTGACGGCGAAGATGACGGCGGCGATGACCATGACGCGGGTGCGGCCGAGCTTGTCGGCCAGCGGCCCGGCGAACCAGGCGCCGACCGCCGCGCCCAGGAGGGCGCAGGAGACGGTGAAGCCCTTGAGCAGCGCACCGATGGTGAACTCGTCGGCGAGGGCGTCGACGGCGCCGTTGACGACCGAGGAGTCGAAGCCGAACAGGAAGCCGCCCACGGCGGCCACCACCGCGATGGCGATGACCTTGCCGGTGGTCTTCTGGCCCTCGCCGGCCGGGGAGGCCCCGCCGCTGCTCCGCGTCGTGCTGCTCACCCGCGCACCCTCCTCCTGCCCGGGGGCGCCCGCACTCCGAGACGGCCGGTACCAGCGCGTCCGGGTGGTGGGCCGGGACGGCGGCTCGGGCGGCCTACCGTGGCGACCGTGAGCAGCACGCCCCCGCAGCAGTCCCCCCGCCTGCGCGCCGCCGTCGGCGCCCTGCCCGGGTACCTGCCCGGCCGGCCGGCCCCGGTGGGCCCGGGCGGGGCCTCGTACAAGATCTCCTCCAACGAGAACCCCTACCCGCCGCTGCCCGCCGTGCTCGAGGTGGTGCAGCGCGCCGCGGCCGAGCTCAACCGCTACCCCGACATGGGCTCGGCGGACCTGGTCGCCGCCCTGGCCGAGCACCTCGACGTGCCCGCGGCCCGCGTGGTGCCGGGCACCGGCAGCGTGGGGGTGCTGGGCTCGGTGCTGCAGGCGGTGTGCGAGGCGGGCGACGAGGTGGTCTTCGCCTGGCGCTCCTTCGAGGCCTACCCGATCGTCGTCGGGCTCTCCGGGGCGACGCCCGTGCCGGTGCCGCTGGACGCCGCGGGCCGCCACGACCTCGGCGCCATGGCCGACGCCATCACCGAGCGCACGCGGCTGGTCCTGGTGTGCACCCCGAACAACCCCACCGGCCCGGTGGTCGGCGCCCAGGAGCTGGAGGCCTTCCTCGCCCGCGTGCCGCGCGACGTGCTGGTGGTCGTCGACGAGGCCTACCTGGAGTTCGTGCGCGACCCCACCGCCGCCGACGGCCTGGCCGCCCACCGCGCCCACCCCAACGTCATGGTGCTGCGCACCTTCTCCAAGGCCCACGGGCTCGCCGGACTGCGCGTCGGCTACGCGGTGGCGCACGAGCCGGTCGCGGAGGCGCTGCGCCGCACCGCGGTGCCCTTCGGCGTCTCGGGCATCGCCCAGCTGGCGGCGGTGGCGTCGCTGCAGCAGGCGGACGCCCTCCTGGAGCGCGTGGACGCGATCGTCGACGAGCGGGAGCGGGTGGCCGCCGAGCTGGCGCGGCAGGGCTGGCGGATCCCCCGCTCGGAGGCCAACTTCGTCTACCTGCCGGTGGGCAGCTCCACCCCGGACCTGGTGGCCGCCTGCGCCGAGGCGGGGCTGTCGGTGCGCGGGTACGGCGGCGACGGCGTGCGGGCCACGGTCGGCGACGCCGCGGCCGACGACGTCCTGCTGGAGGTCTGCGGCACCTTCCTGCGGACCTGGAGCCCGGACCGCGTCGGCTGACGGCGGCCGGGACGCGCCGCCGCTTCCGCTGGCACCTACGGGACCGTAAGGTACGGTTCCGTAGGTAACCCAGCACAGGAGGTCGTGTGCCCCCCGTCGCCCCCGCGCCGCAGGCGCCGGTGCAGCTGCTCGACCCCTCCGGGGCGCGTCGCAGCGGTGAGCAGATCGACGAGCGCGAGCAGCCCGAGCTCGCCCGGTACGCCGAGCTCGTCGCCGGCGTCGGCGCCGAGCAGCTGCGCGCCCGGTACCGCGACATGGCGCTGGTGCGCCGCTTCGACGTCGAGGCGACCGCGCTGCAGCGCCAGGGCGAGCTGGCGCTGTGGGCCAGCTGCACCGGCCAGGAGGCCGCCCAGGTGGGCGCCGGGCACGGCCTGGCCCCGCAGGACCACGTCTTCCCGACCTACCGCGAGCACGGCCTGGCCTGGGTCCGCGGGGTCGACCCGCTGGCGGTGCTGCAGCTCTACCGCGGCGCCAGCCACGGCGGCTGGGACCCGGCCGACCACGCCTTCCACCTCTACACCCTCGTCATCGGCGCGCAGCTGCCGCACGCCACCGGCTACGCCATGGGCGTCCAGCGCGACGGCCTGGTGGGCACCGGTGACCGCGCCCGCGACACCGCGGTGATGGCCTGCTTCGGGGACGGCGCCAGCTCCCAGGGCGAGGTCAACGAGGCGCTCAGCTGGGCCGGCGTCTTCAGCGCGCCGGTGGTCTTCTTCTGCCAGAACAACGGCTGGGCCATCTCCGCACCCGCCTCCCGGCAGAGCGCGGCCCCGCTGCACGCGCGGGCCGCCGGCTTCGGCATGCCCGGGGTGCAGGTGGACGGCAACGACGTCCTGGCCGTCGAGGCGGTGGTCCGCGCCGCCGGCGACCGCGCCCGCAGCGGCGCCGGCCCCACGCTGGTGGAGGCCGTCACCTACCGGGTCAACGCCCACACCACCTCCGACGACGCCGGCCGCTACCGCACGCGCGAGGAGGAGGAGTCCTGGCGCGCCAAGGACCCGCTGGCCCGCGTGGAGGCGCACCTGCGGGCCACCGGCGGCGCCGACGACGCCTTCTTCGCCGCGGTCCGGGAGGAGTCCGAGGAGCTGGGCACCCGCGTGCGGCGCGGGGTGCGGCAGATGACCGACCCTGGTCCCACCTCGATGTTCGACCACGCCTACGCCGCCGAGCACCCGCTGGTCGCCTCCGAGCGCGCCTGGCTGGAGACGTGGCTGGCCACCGAGCCGGAGGAGGCCCGATGAGCACCACCACCACCCGCCCCGCCGCCCCCGGCTCCGCGGGCGCGGCCCCGCGCTCCGCGCAGGCCCCCGCGGCCGGCCCGACCACCCTGACCCTCGCCAAGGCCATCACCGCCGCCCTGCACGACGCCATGGCCGCCGACGAGAAGGTCCTGCTCATGGGCGAGGACATCGGCCGCCTGGGCGGCGTCTTCCGCGTCACCGACGGGCTGCAGGCGACCTTCGGCGAGGACCGCGTGGTCGACACCCCGCTCGCCGAGGCGAGCATCCTCGGCACCGCCGTCGGCCTGGCCCTGCGCGGGTACCGGCCCGTCTGCGAGATCCAGTTCGACGGCTTCGTCTACCCCGCCTTCAGCCAGATCGTCTCCCAGCTGGCCAAGATGCCCGCCCGCCTGGCCGGCACCGCGCAGGTGCCCGTCGTCGTCCGGATCCCCTACGGCGGCGGCATCGGGGCGGTGGAGCACCACAGCGAGTCGCCCGAGGCGTACTTCGCCCACACCGCCGGGCTGAGGGTCATCACCCCGGCCACCGCGCAGGACGCCTACTGGATGCTGCGGCAGGCGCTGGCCCAGCCCGACCCCGTCGTCGTCATGGAGCCCAAGCGCCGCTACTGGGACAAGGGCGCCGTCGACACCTCCGCCGCCGCGCTGGCCGCCGCCCCGGGCCTGCACTCCGCCCGCGTCGCCCGGCCCGTCAGCGACGCCCGGGTCCGCGAGGGCGGCGCCGTCACCGTGGTCGCCTACGGCCCCACCGTGCGGGTGGCTCTCGACGCCGCGCTGGCCGCCGCGGAGGAGGGCGTGGAGCTGGAGGTCGTCGACCTGCGCAGCCTGTCCCCGCTCGACGTCGGCGTGGTCGAGGCCAGCGCCCGGCGCACCGGGCGCGTCGTCGTCGTCCACGAGGCCCCGGTCTTCCTCGGCATGGGGGCGGAGGTGGCCGCGCGCGTCACCGAGAGCTGCTTCCACTCCCTGGAGGCGCCCGTGCTGCGCGTGGGCGGCTTCGCCGTGCCCTACCCGGCCGCGCGCATCGAGGAGCACTACCTGCCCGACGCCGAGCGCCTGCTCGACGCCGTCGACCGCGTGCTCGCCTGAGCGCGCCCCCCAGACCCGCACCCCCGAGCCCTCGACCACTCCCGAGGAGGAGTCCGTGACCAGCACGACGAGCAGCTCGACGACGACCCCGACGACGACCCAGCACTTCCTCCTGCCCGACGTCGGGGAGGGGCTGACCGAGGCCGAGGTCGTCACCTGGCGCGTCGCCGTCGGCGACGAGGTCCGCGACGGCGACACCGTCGTGGAGGTCGAGACGGCCAAGTCCGTGGTCGAGCTCCCCTCACCCTTCTCCGGCACGGTCGTCGGCCTGCTCGTGCCCGAGGGCACCACCGTCGACGTCGGCACGGCCCTCATCGCCGTGGAGACCGCCGCGCCCGGCGACAGCGGTGACGACGGGGGCCCCGGTGCCTCCGAGCACCCCCACCGCCCGGCCCCGGTCGCGCCGACCGGCCAGGGCGGGTCGGGCCTGGAGGGCGGTCCCGTCTCCGCCGTCGACCACGAGCACGAGCACGAGCGCGAGGCGGTGCTCGTCGGCTACGGGGTGCGCCCCGCCACCCACGGCCACCCCGCGCGCCGCCGCCGCACGGTCCGCTCCCCGCAGCGACCCCCGCAGCCGGTGCCCTCCCAGCCCGGCGGGCAGGCCGGTGAGCGGCCGCTGGCCTCGCCCCCCGTGCGCGCCATGGCCCGCGACCTCGGTGTCGACCTCGCCCGGGTCGTCGCCACCGGTGACGGCGGCGTCGTCACCCGCGACGACGTCCGCGCCTTCGTCGACGCCCGCGGCGCGGTCGCCGAGGCGCCCGCCGGGGGGAGCGACCTCGTGGTGGAGCTGCCCGGCGCGGGCTCCGGTGCCGCGGTGGGCGCGCAGGACGAGCGGGAGACGCGCATCCCCGTGCGCGGGGTGCGCCGCGCCACCGCCCGCCAGATGGTGGCCAGCGCCTTCACCGCCCCCCACGCCACCGCCTTCGTCACCGTCGACGTGACCCGCTCCATGAAGATGCTCGAGCGGGTCCGCGCCGAGCGGGAGTTCCGCGACGTGCACGTCTCCCCGCTGCTCCTCGTGGCGCGGGCGGTGTGCCTGGCGGCCGCGCGCCACCCCGGCATCAACGCCAGCTGGGACGAGCTCGCGCAGGAGATCGTCATCAAGCACTACGTCAACCTCGGCATCGCCGTGGCCTCACCGCGCGGGCTGCTCGTGCCGAGCATCAAGGACGCCCACGAGATGTCCCTGGTGCAGCTCGCCCACGCCCTGGGGGACCTCGTCTCCACCGCGCGGGCCGGGCGGTCCCAGCCCGCCGACCTGTCCGGCAGCACCCTGTCGATCACCAACATCGGCGTCTTCGGCGTCGACTCCGGCACCCCGATCCTCAACCCCGGCGAGGCGGCGATCCTCTGCGTGGGCCAGGTGGCCAAGAAGCCGTGGGTGCACAAGGGCAAGGTGAAGCCGCGCGACGTGGTGGAGCTGTCGGTCTCCTTCGACCACCGCCTCGTCGACGGCGACCTCGGCTCGAAGTTCCTCGCCGACGTCGCCCGCGTGCTCGAGCGGCCCGACACCGCCCTGCGCTGGGCCTGACGCGCCGCGTCGTCCCCGAGGACCTCAGCCGGGTCACCTCTTGTTCGCACTTTCCGCGGAAAGAGCGCCTCTCGCCCCGTCCTTCTCGCACTTTCCGCGGAAAGTGCGAGAAGGCGGGGGTCAGCCGGTGCTGAGGCGGCCGGCGAGGTAGCGCAGCGCCGCCAGGTAGCCCTCCGGGCCCATGCCGGCGACCACGGCCGCTGCGACGGGGGAGATGTAGGAGTGCGCCCGGAACGGCTCGCGGGCGTGCACGTTGCTCAGGTGCACCTCCACCAGCGGGGCGGTCAGCTGCGCGCACGCGTCGCGCAGCGCCACCGAGGTGTGCGTCCAGCCCGCGGGGTTGAGCACCACGCCCGCGCCGAGGTCGGCCGCCTCGTGCACCCAGCCGATCATCTGCCCCTCGGCGTCGGTCTGGCGGCAGGTCAGCTCCAGGCCCAGCTCGAGGGCGACCCCCGTGCACCGCGCCTCCAGCTCGGCCAGCGTGGTCGAGCCGTAGACGGCCGGCTCGCGCAGGCCGAGCCGCCCGAGGTTGGGGCCGTTGAGCAGGAAGACGGGTGCGGGCACGGCGCCTAGGGTGCCAGGCGTGGGTGAGGCAGCGGAGCCCCAGCAGCGGGCCGCTCAGCGCGTGGCGCACGTCAGCGTGCTCCAGGTCGGCTACGGCGACGACGAACCGGTCGCGGCCCGCGTGCAGCGCGTGGCGCAGCTGGTGGCCGACCAGCGCGGAGCCGACCTCGTGGTGCTGCCGGAGCTGTGGGCGCCCGGCGGCTTCTCCTACCGGGAGTGGGAGCAGCGGGCCGAGCCGCTGGAGGGCCCCACGCTGCGCGCCCTGGCCGACGCCGCCCGCGCCGCCGGCGCCGTGGTGCACGGCGGGTCGCTGGTGGAGCGCACCCAGCGGCCGGGACCCCAGGGCCGCCACCTGTGGAACACCTCCGTCGTCCTGGGCCGCGACGGCGCCCTGCTGGCCAGCTACCGCAAGGTGCACCGCTTCGGCTTCGGGACCGGGGAGCCGCTGCTCATGGAGGCCGGCGAGGAGGTCGTGGTGGCCGACCTGCCCGTGGGCCCGCACGGCTCACCGGTGCGGACCGGGCTCGCCACCTGCTACGACCTCCGCTTCCCCGAGCTCTTCCGCCGCCAGGTCGAGCTCGGCGCGCAGCTCGTCCTGCTCCCGGCCGCCTGGCCGGCGGCGCGCCTGGCGCACTGGCAGCTGCTGACCCGCGCGCGCGCCGTGGAGGACCAGGTGCACCTCGTGGCCGTGGGCACCGCGGGCACGCACGCCGGCACCCGCATGGCCGGCCGCAGCGCGGTCGTCGGCCCCTGGGGGGAGGTCCTGGCCGAGGCCGGCGACGACGAGGAGGTGCTGCGGGTCGAGGTGGACCTCACCCAGGTCGCGCGCTGCCGCGAGCAGTTCCCCGTCCTGGCGGACCGCCGCCTCTGACCCGGCGCCCCGGGAGGAGGCGCGGGCGGGCGGGTCGGCGGGGAGGCCCGCCTCACACCGCGGCGCTCGCGTGCGCCGGGAGCGCCCCCGAGCGGCATACCCTCGAGGTGTGGTGCTCGAGCAGGACGTGCAGGTCAGCGGCGACCCGCGCGGCGCTCGGGCCCCCGAGCGCTCCCCCGCCGCGCTGGGGCTGGTCCTGGGGGTCCCCGCGGCCCTGGTGGCCCTGGTGGTCTCGATGGTCGCCACCGGGGCGGCGGTGCCCGGGGTGCTGGGAGACGCCGGCCCGCTCGTGCGCTGGGGCCTGCCGGTGCTGCGCACCACCGGCGACCTCGCCGTCTCGGTGGTGCTCGGCTCGGTGCTGCTGCTCGCCCTCGCCCTGGTGCCCGGCTCCCCGGCGTGGCGCTCGGTGGCCCGGCTCGCCTCGGCGGCCGCGGTCGTGTGGGTCCTCACCGCCGTGGTGGCGCCGGTCCTGTCCTTCGCCGACATCGCCGGCACCCCGCTGAGCAGCGGTGAGCTGGGCGGCCAGATCGGCTTCTTCCTCACCCAGGTGCCCCCGGGGCGCACCCTGCTGGCCACGGCCGTGCTGGCCGTGCTCGCCGGCACCGTGGTGGCGCTGGGCATCACCGGACCCGCCTCGGCGGCCCTCGCCGCGGTGCTGACCGCGGCGGCGCTCGTGCCGATCGCCCTGGGCAGCCACGGCAGCACCGAGGGCGGTCACCACACGGCCGTCTCGGGCTGGTGGCTGCACGCCCTCGGCGTCGGCGCCTGGGCCGGCGGGCTGGTGGCGCTGGCCGTGGCGGGTCCCCGCCTGGGGCGGGCGCTGCCGGTGGTGGTGCGCCGGTACTCGGCGCTGGCGCTGGGGTCCTTCGCGCTCGTCGTCGTCTCCGGCGTGGCCAACGGCTGGGTCCAGGTGGGCGCCACCGCGTCGGGCCTGCTCAGCCCCTACGGCGCGCTGCTGGGGGTCAAGACGGCGGCGGTGGTGGCCCTGGGCGCTGCCGGCTGGTGGCACCGGCGCTCGGCGATCGCCGGGCTGGACGCCGCGGCCGCAGGCGGACCGGCGGGGGCGTCACCCGCCCCTCCGTTCTGGCGCCTGGTGGTGGTCGAGCTGCTCGTCATGGCCGCCGCGGTCGGGGTGGGCGTCGCCCTGGTGCGCACCGGGCCGCCGGCCGGGACCGACAGCGGGCCGAGCACGCTGGCCGCTCAGCTCACCAACGACGTCGTGCCACCGCTGCCCGCCACCCCGCTGCGCCTGCTCACCCAGCCCGCCCCCGACCTGCTGTGGCTGGTGGCGTGCGGCGCGATGGTCGTCGCCTACGCGGCGGGCCTGCAGCGCCTGCGCTCCCGCGGCGACCGCTGGCCGGTGGGCAGGTCGGTGGCCTGGTTCGCGGGGGTCGCGGTGCTGGCGTGGGCCACCTCCTTCGGGCCGCAGGCCTACATCGACCTGCTCTTCAGCGCCCACATGGTCGCCCACATGACGATCATGATGGTGGCGCCGATCCTGCTCGTGGCGGGGGCGCCCATCACCCTGGCGGTGCGCACGCTGCCCAAGCGCCGCGACGGCAGCCGGGGCCCGCGCGAGTGGCTGCTCGTGCTCGTCCACTCGCGCTGGGCGCGGGCCGTCTCCCACCCCGTCGTGGCGGCCGTGGTCTTCGCCGGCAGCATCGTCGTCTTCTACTACTCCCCGCTGTTCGGGCTGGCGCTGTCCACCCACCTGGGGCACGAGCTCATGGAGGTCCACTTCCTCCTCACCGGGTACCTCTTCGCCTCCGCCGTCATCGGCGTGGACCCCGGCGCGTGGAACCCGCCCTACCCGCTGCGCCTGCTGCTGCTCCTGGCGACCATGGCGTTCCACGCCTTCTTCGGGGTCGCCCTCACCGGCGGCAACGAGCTGCTCGCGGCCGACTGGTTCTCCCGCCTGGGCCTCGGGGTGGACGCCCTGGCCGACCAGCGCACCGGCGGGGCCATCGCCTGGGGCATCGGGGAGCTGCCCACCCTGGTGCTCGCCATCGTGCTCGCGGTGCAGTGGTCGCGCAGCGACGAGCGCGAGACCCGCCGCCGCGACCGCGCCGCCGACCGCGACGGTGACGCCGAGCTCGCCGCGTACAACGCGATGCTGGCAGCCCGGTCGGGCGGGCCCGGCCAGCGCCCTGGTAAGCAGGAGGGATGAGCCGGACGCCCGACGGCACGCCCTTCTCGGACCTGCTCGCCTACACGCGCCTGCCCCGCACGGGAGGGCTCGCGCTCTCCCCGGACGGCACCCGCCTGGTCACCGCGGTCTCCCAGCTGGACGAGCGCGGCGGGCGCTCCCCCACGTCGCTGTGGGAGGTCGACCCCACGGGCCGCCGGGCGGCGCGGCGGCTGACGCGCGGTGCGCGGGGAGAGTCCTCACCCGTCTTCACGCCCGTGGGCGACCTGCTCTTCACCTCCTCGCGCCCCGACCCGGCCGCGGCGCAGGACGACGGCGACGGCGACGACGCGCCGCCCGCGCTGTGGTGCCTGCCGGCCGCGGGCGGTGAGGCGCGCCGGGTGGCGGTGCGCCCCGGCGGGGTGGCCGGCGCCTGCGTGGCGCGCGAGGCGGGCACCGTCCTGCTGGGCAGCCCGACGCTGCCCTCGGCCACCGACGCCGCCGACGACGCGCGGCTGCGGAAGCTCCGCGAGGACACGCGCACCACCGGCGTCCTGCACGACTCCTCCCCCGTGCGGATCTGGGACCACGACCTCGGTCCCGACCGCCACCGCCTGCTCGTGGCCGCCTCGGGGGACGGGACCGACGTCTCCGCGGTGCTGGCCGGGACGGGCGGGGCGGCGGGCAGCGGTGCCGACCGCCTCCCGCTGCACGACCTCACCGGCCACGTCGGCGCAGCGCTGCCCGACGAGCCCGCGTGGGCGGTCACCGCTGACGGCTCCACGGTGGTCACCGAGTGGCACGTCCCCGAGCCGCGCGCCGACCACCGCGTCGCCCTGGTGGCCCTCGACGTCGCCACCGGCGAGCGCCGGACCCTCCTGGACGACCCCGAGCACGAGCACACCGCACCGGTGGCGGCACCGACCGGCAGCCGCGTCGCCGTCGTGCGGTGGACCCGGTCGACGCCGACCCGGCCCGTCGACGCGGACGTCGTCGTCGTCGACACCGCGACCGGCGAGCGCACGGTGCTCGCCAGCGGCTGGGACCGCTGGCCCGCCTCGCTCGCCTGGACCCACGACGGCACCGCCCTGCTGCTCACCGCCGACGACGGCGGCCGCTGCCCCGTGTTCCGCCTCGCCCTCGACGGCGGCGACCCCGACGCCGTGGAGCGCCTGACCCCCGACGACGGCGCCTACACCGACGTGGTGGCCTCCCCCGACGGGCGGTGGCTGTACGCGCTGCGCTCCGCCGTCGACGCCCCGCCCACCCCCGTCCGCGTCCCGGCCGGCGGTGGAGAGCCGCAGGTGCTGCCCGCGCCGGCCCACGCCCTCGGCGCCTGGACCGCCGCGGGCTCCGCCGGAGGCGGCCCGCAGCTCCCGGGCTCGCTCACCGAGGTCACCACCACCGCGCAGGACGGCGCGCTGCTGCGCGCCTGGCTGGCGCTGCCGGAGGGCGCCGGCGCGAGCAGCCCCGCACCCCTGCTGCTGTGGATCCACGGTGGGCCGCTGAGCAGCTGGAACGCCTGGAGCTGGCGGTGGAACCCGTGGCTCGCGGTGGCCCGCGGCTACGCCGTGCTGCTGCCCGACCCGGCGCTGTCCACCGGGTACGGCCTCGACTTCGTGGCGCGCGGCTGGGGCCGCTGGGGCGCCGAGCCGTTCACCGACCTCATGGCCGTCACCGACGCCGCCGTGGCCCGCGACGACGTCGACGCCGAGCGCACCGCCGCCCTGGGCGGCTCGTTCGGCGGGTACATGGCCAACTGGGTGGCCGGGCACACCGACAGGTTCCGCGCCGTGGTCACCCACGCCTCGCTGTGGGCGCTCGACCAGTTCTCGGCCACCACCGACTTCCCCGCCGAGTGGGCGCACGAGATGACCGAGCAGATGACGCGCGAGCACTCCCCGCACACCAGCGCCGGCGCGATCAGCACGCCCGTGCTCGTCGTCCACGGGGACCGGGACGACCGGGTGCCGGTCGGGGAGGCGCTGCGCCTGTGGTACGACCTGCTGAGCAGGTCGGCAGCGGCCGGCGGCCCTGAGGGGTCATCACCGCACCGCTTCCTGCTCTTCCCCGACGAGGGCCACTGGGTGCTCGGGGCCGGCAACGCCCGGCTCTGGTACGCCACCGTCTTCGCCTTCCTGGACCAGCACGTGCTGGGCCGCCCGTGGACCGCACCCGAGGAGCTCGGATGAGCGACCAGCAGACCGCCCACCGCACCGAGCGGCCCGAGCGCCCGGCGCGCACCGTGCGCTGGGGGGTGCTCGCCACCGGCGGCATCGCCGCCACCGTCAGCGGCGACATCGCCCTGGTGCCCGGCGCGCAGCTGGCAGCGGTGGCCTCCCGCGACGCCGGTCGCGCCGCGGCGTTCGCCGAGCGGCACGGGTTCACCCGCTCCTACGGGTCCTACCGGGAGCTGGTCGAGGCCGGCGCCGACCGCGCCTCCGAGGCGGGCCTGGACGCCGTCTACGTCGCCACCCCGCACGCCCAGCACGTGGCCCTGGCGCGCGCGTGCGTCGAGGCGGGGCTGCCGGTGCTCGTGGAGAAGCCCGTCGGCTGCACCGCCGAGGCCACCCGGGGGCTGGCGGAGCTGGCCCGGGAGCGCGGCGTGTTCGTCATGGAGGCGCTGTGGGCGCGCTTCCAGCCGAACCTCGTCCGCCTGCGCGAGCTGCTCGCGGCCGGCGCCGTCGGCGAGGTCCGCTCGGTCTCGGGCGACCTCGGCTTCGCGCTGCCGTACGACCCGTCCCACCGGCTGTGGGACCCCGCCCAGGGCGGCGGCACGCTGCTCGACACCGGCGTCTACCCGGTCTCCTTCGCCCAGGGCGTCTTCGGCGGCTCCCCGCGGGCGGTGCACACCGTCGGCGTGCTCGCCGACAGCGGCGTCGACGCCGAGGCCTCGCTGCTGCTCGACTGGGGCGGCGGGCGCACCGCGCGGCTGGGCTCCACGCTGCTGGGCCACGCCGGCGGCTCCGCGACCATCACCGGCACGCAGGGCCGCATCGAGGTGGCCGGGCCGCTGCACAAGCCCGCCCGCCTGCAGGTGTGGTCCGGCGGCGCGCAGCGCGACGACGGGCCCAGCGAGGTGGTCGAGCTGCCCGTGCAGGGCCGCGGCTACGTCCACATGGTCGAGCACGTCCACGAGTGCCTCGCCGCCGGCCTGGTGGAGAGCCCCGTCATGCCGATGACCGACTCGGTCGCCGTGGCCGAGGTGCTCGACACCGCGCTGGACGCCCTCGGCGCCGTGCACCGCGACGACCCGACCGCCTTCGCCTGACCCGACCAGCTGGAGCAGAGCACCGCATGACCTCCGTCCGTGATCATGGTCCCCCGCAAGCGGGAGGTACCCCCAGATCGGCCACCTCGGCCGCGCCGCCGAAGCGCTCCCGCGTGCGCGCCCCCGAGCTCGTCGGCCGCCGCTGGGTCGGCACGGGGGGTGCCGAGCTGTCGCTGGCGGAGCTGCGCGGCCGGATCGTGCTCCTGGACTTCTGGACCAGCTGCTGCGTCAACTGCCAGCACGTCCTCGACGAGCTGCGCGAGCTGGAGCACGAGTTCGCCGACGTCCTCGTCGTCGTCGGGGTGCACTCCCCGAAGTTCGCCCACGAGGGCACGGTCGAGGCCGTCGACGCCGCCGTCCTGCGCTGGGACGTGCGCCACCCCGTCCTCGACGACCCGCAGCTGGTCACCTGGCAGGCCTACGCCGCGCGGGCGTGGCCGACGCTGACGGTGGTGGACCCCGAGGGCTACGTCGTCGCGTCGATGAGCGGCGAGGGCCACGCCCACGGGCTCGGGGTGCTGCTGCGCGAGCTCGTCGCCGAGCACGAGGCCAAGGGCACGCTGCGCCGCGGCGACGCCCCCTACGTGCCCCCGCTCGCGCCGGACAGCGCCTTCGCGCTGCCCACCGCGGTGCTCGCCCTCCCCGGCTCCGCGGGCGGGGGGTACCTGGTCTCCGACACCGCCCACCACCAGCTCGTGGTGCTCGAGGACGACCTCGCCACCGAGCGCGCCCGCGTCGGCACCGGCGAGCGGGGCCTGGTCGACGGCGGGCCCGGGGTCGCGCGCCTGTCCGAGCCGGTCGGCCTGGCGCTGCTGCCCCCCGACGTCGCCGCGCGCGTCGGCTGGGACGTCGCCGTGGCCGACTCCACCAACCACGCCGTGCGCGGACTGCGCCTCGCGGACCTCTCGCTGGTCACCGTGGCCGGCACGGGGGCGCAGCTGCGCCGCCGCGAGGGTGGTGGCCCGGCGCTCGAGCAGGACCTGTCCACCCCGCTGGACACCGCGTGGTTCGACGGCCAGCTGGTCATCGCCATGGCGGGCGTGCACCAGCTGTGGGCGCTCGACCCCGCCCCCGCGGCGGAGGCGAGCGCCGTCGACGCCGCCGGCGGCGTGGTGCGCGTCCTGGCCGGCACCACCGCCGAGGGGCTGCGCGACGGCGCCGCCGAGCAGGCGTGGTTCGCCCAGACCGGTGCGCTGGAGGTCTCCGCCGACGGCTCCCGGTTGTGGGTCCTGGACGCCGAGACCTCCGCGCTGCGGTGGCTGGAGCGCTCCGGTGGCGCTGCCGGCGGGGAGGTCGACCGGACCGTGCACGCCGTCGACGACGACCGGATGGCCAACGTCCTGCCGGTGGCGGGTGCGGGCTACGAGGTCGGGTCCGTGGTGGGCACCGGCCTGTTCGAGTTCGGGCTGCGCGACGGCGAGGCGGACCAGGCCCTGCTGCAGCACCCGCTCGGGATGGCGCTGCTGCCCGACGGCTCCGTGGTGGTCGCCGACACCTACAACGGCGCGCTGCGCCGCTACGACCCCCTCGGCGGCGGGGCCGGCGAGGTCACCACGCTCGCGCGGGACCTCGCCGAGCCGACCGCCGTGGCCGTGGAGCTCGACGACGACGGGCGCGCGGTCACGGTCGTCGTCGTCGAGAGCGCCGCGTCCCGCCTGACCCGGCTGCCGGTGCCCGCGGCGGCGTCGAGGCTGGCGGGCGAGGCCCAGCGCGTGCAGCGCCCCCCGACGCCGCTGGCGCCCGGCCCGGTCGCGCTGCGGGTGGCCTTCACCCCGCCGACCGGGCAGAAGCTGGACCACCGCTGGGGCGACCCGACGCGCCTGGTGGTCTCCTCCTCGCCCGAGGGCCTGCTGAGCGCGGGTGCCGGGGACGCCGAGGGGCTCACCCGCGACCTCGTCATCGACCCCTCGGCCCTGGAGCGGGGGACGACCGGCGTGCTGCACGTCTCCGTGCAGGCCGCCGCCTGCGACGGCGACCCGGTCACCGGAGAGGTGCCGGAGTTCGCCGCCTGCCACCTCTACCAGCAGGACTGGGGGATCCCCGTGGTGCTCGACGAGACGGGTCCGTCCGAGCTGGCCCTCGACCTGCGCGGCGCCTGACCCCGCCCCTCCTCCCCCGCACTCGCCGCGGAGGGTGCGAGGAGGGGGACGGGGGTTCAGCGCCAGGGGGCGGCGTGGCCGAGGTGGGCGAGCACGGCCAGCACGCGCCGGTGGTCGTCGTCGGTGGCGACCAGCCCGAGCCGGGTGAAGATCGAGGCGACGTGCCCCTCCACCGTCCTCTCCGTCAGCCACAGGCGCCGGGCGATGCCGGCGTTGGTGCGCCCCTCGGCCATGAGCGCCAGCACGTCGCGCTCGCGCGGGGTCAGCGACCCCAGCCCCCCGGCCGGGCCGCCCGCGCGGCCGCCGAGCAGGCGGCCCACCACCTCCGGGTCGAGCGCGGACCCGCCCGCGGCCACGCGGCGCAGTGCGTCGAGGAAGTCGTCCACGTCCAGGGCGCGGTCCTTGAGCAGGTAGCCGAAGCGCCCCGAGCTGACGAGCTCGACCGAGTGCCGCACCTCCACGTGCTGCGAGAGCAGCACGATGCCCAGCGAGGCGTGGCGACGGCGCAGCTCGCGGGCGGCGCGCGCGCCGTCGTCGGTGAGGTCGGGCGGCATCCGCACGTCGATGACCGCGAGGTCCGGTGCGTGCTGCTCGACCGCCGCCACCAGCGCAGGGGCGTCGGCCGCCCTGGCCGCGACCTCGTGGCCGGCGTCCTCGAGCAGCGCCGCCAGGCCCTCCCGGAACAGCGGGGAGTCCTCCCCGATCACGATCCGCACGGCAGCCGCACCTCCAGGACCGTGCCCGCGCCGCGAGGGCTCGCCAGGTGCAGCTCGCCGCCGGCGGCGGCCACCCGGTCGGCGAGGCCCGCCAGGCCCGTCCCCGCCGCCACGGACGCGCCGCCGCGCCCGTCGTCGACGACCCGCACCACCAGCGCGTCCTCCTCGCGGGCCGCGACGAGGGCGATGCGGTCTGCTCCGGAGTGCTTGACGGCGTTGGCCACGGCCTCGCTGGCCACGAAGTAGGCCGTCGTGGCGACGGCCTCCGGCACGCCGCGCGGCGCCCCGCCGCCGCCCTCGGGCAGGTCCAGGTGGAGGTCCACCGGCACCGGCACCCGCTCGAGCATCGACCCCAGCGCCGCTCCCAGGCCGTCGTCGAGGCTGGAGGGGCGCAGCCCGTGGGCGATCTGCCGCAGCTCGGCCACCGCCGTCGACAGCTGCTGCACGGCCCCGTCGAGCACCCCGTCCAGCGGGCCGCCCGGCGACGCCCCGGGACCGATGACGTCGAGGGCGCCGCTGGCCAGGCGCCGCTGCGCCAGGCGCAGCGCCATGCCCAGGGCCACCAGGCGCTGCTGGGCGCCGTCGTGGAGGTCCTGCTCGAGGCGGCGGCGCTCCTCCAGGGAGGCGGCGAGCAGCCGGCCGCGGCTCTCGGCGACCTCGCGCAGCGCGGCGGTGAGCCCGACGCGCAGCCGCACCACCTCCACCACGAGGGCGGCAGCCGTCGCGGCCTCGCGCAGCAGGGTGCGCGAGGCGCCCGCCGGGGCGACCAGGACGCCGACCTCCTCGCCCGCCACCTCCACCGGCACCGCCTGCTCCTGGGCCGCCGCCGGGGGGAGCGGGCGCCCGTCGGCGTCGACGCGGCCGTCTCCGGCGGCGGAGCCCGGGAGCCGGTAGCCCACGCGGACCGGCGCGCTGAACGCCTCGCTGAGCACCGCCTGCAGCTGCTCCGGGCGGACGAGCCCCGCGTGGGCCTGCGCCTCCAGCGCCGCGACGGCCCCCAGGACGCGCTGGCGCACGGGGTCGACCCGCCGGTCGACGACCCGCCGCAGCCGCGTGCGCACCGGGGAGAGCACCGCGGCGCAGACCGCGGTGGTGGCGGCGGCCAGGACCGGGGACTCCCGCCCCAGCCACAGCCCGCCCACGAAGACGGCGAGCGTGTAGACGCCCAGCAGGACGGCGGACAGCAGGGCGTAGGTGGTGGTGGCCGCGAGCGCCCTGTCCACGTCGTACAGGTCGTGCCGCAGGACGGCGATCCCCGTGGCCGCCGGGATCGCCACGCCGATCCCGGCGAGCCCGACCACCACGAGGTCGGGCCCGTCGAGGACCACGTAGGACAGCCAGCACAGCAGCAGGGTGAGCGGCACGAGCGTGGCGCCGAGGAGGAACCAGGTCAGCTGGGCGCGGGCCACGCCGGTGCTGCGCCGGTAGCGGCGCAGCGCGGAGGCGAGGGAGGCGAACAGCAGCCCCAGCAGCGCGAAGGGCGCCGCCGTCCACACCGCGGCCGCCGCGGCGGCAGGACCGGGCCCCACGGGCAGGGGCGCCGGCACGCCCGCGAAGACGCTGTCGGGGGCGGGCACCACGAGCAGCGCCGCGAGGTGGGCGAGCGGGACCGCGCCCAGGCCCACCGCCACCGGCAGCCACCGGCGGCTGAGCAGGCGGCCGGAGGGGAACAGGAGCAGCAGGAGCGCCGGTGGCACGAACCACGCCATCCAGCTGGCCTCTGCGAGCGCGGCGCCCCAGGGCGTCGCCTCCAGCACCGGCGAGGGCCCGGTCACCAGCAGCGTCCAGGTGTCGCTGACGCCGACCAGGCACGGCACCAGTCCCTGCAGGCCCAGGAGCACCGCGACGGGGCTGCGAGGTCGCCGCACGCCCACGAGCAGCGCGACGGCCACCGAGGCCAGGCCCACGAGGTCCACCGCCGCCAGGGCCAGCGGCTCGGTGCGCGAGGGCTCGAGCAGGGCCAGGCGGGCGCTCCAGACCACGCAGGCCAGCGCCGCCGCCGCGCACGCCAGCGCTCCGGCGAGGCCCGGCCCCAGCGACGCCGCGGGCCGGGCTCCCAGGTGCAGCTCACCCGTGGCCACGGCGGAACGCTAGGGCTGCGCAGCGCCCGTGGACAGGGGGCCAGCACGGGGGTGCGGGTCAGGTGGCCGCACCGCAGACCCGGCGCGACCGAGGGCGCCACCGTGGCGGCGCCCACCTCGTCCCGCTCCCCTCCGGAGGTCTCCCGTGAAGCGGTCAGCAGCCCTCGTCACCGGTCTGGTGCTCAACGCCCTGTCAGGGCTCTCGGGCCTTCCCACCCTCGTCTCGCCGACCACCGGACCGGCTCCGGTCGTCATCAACGTCGTCACCGGGGTGCTCGGCATCGTCACCCTCGTCGGGGTGGTGCTCGTCTGGCGCTGGCGCAGCGGCCGGGTGCGCCTGGGCGTCGGGCTCATCGTGGTCAGCCAGGTCCTCAACGTCCTGAGCGCCGTCCCGGCGTTCTTCGCCGACATCCCGGCCGGCTACAAGGCGGCCATCGCGGCGGGGGTGGTGGTCACGCTCGTGGGGGTCGCCCTGGTGCTCCCGGCGCGCCGCGCGGCCCGCCAGCTCACGCCGTCGCCGGCGTGAGGGGCAGCACCGCGCGGACCCGTCCGCCGCCGTCCGTCGGGCCGGCCTCCAGCGCGCCGTGCAGCTGCTCGCAGCGCTCGCGCATCGACGCCGTGCCGACGCCCGCCGCCCACGCGGGCGTCGGCGCGCCGTCGTCGTCGACCGCCACGACCAGCGCGTCGTCCTCGGCGGTGAAGCGGACTCGCACGCGCAGTCCGGCGCCCACCCGGTCGGGGGCCTCGTGCGCGTGGCGAGCGGCGTTGGTCACCGCCTCCACCGCCACCCGGTAGGCGGCCACCTCCACGGCCGCGGGCAGCGCCTGCGGCAGGTCCTCGCCGCTGACGTCCACCCGCAGTGCGGCGGCGTGCGCCGCCCCGAGCCGGGCCACCTGCTGGCGCACCGCGCCGACGAGCCCGCGCTCGTCCAGCGCGGGCGGCCGCAGCCCCACCACGAGCCTGCGGACCTCGGCGATGGACCCGGACACGTCCTCGCGCAGGTCCGCGAGCAGCCCGTCGGCCCGCGCCGGGTCGGCGTGCACGAGGTTGCGCGCCGCGTCCGCGGAGTAGGCGATGCCCGTGAGCACCGGCCCGAGCCCGTCGTGCAGGTCGCGCCGCAGCCGGCGCCGCTCCTCCTCCAGCGCCGCGAGGGCCTGGGACCTCTCCACGGCCAGCTGGCGGCTGAGCGCCAGGCCGTGCAGCGCCCTGGCCAGGGGAGGGGCGAGCAGGTCGAGCAGCCGCCGCAGCTGGCCGGCCGCCTGCTCGTCGGGCAGGTCGACGACGACGACGAGCGCCCCGACGGGCTGCCCCCCGACGGCCAGCGGCACCCGCACCGGCGTGCCGGACGCCGGCCGCCCGCCGCCGTCCGGGTCGTGGCGCCGGCCGGCCGCGGCGAGCAGCTCGACGGCGTCCCACAGCTCCACCCGAGCCGCTCCCAGGTCGGCGCGCAGGGAGGCCACCCACGCCGTGGGGTCGCTCGCCGCGCGCAGGTGCACGCCGAGGTTGCTCATCACCGCCACGGGGTCGCGCCGGCCGCCGAAGAGCAGCTCGTCGAAGAGCCACCGCACCAGCAGGCTCACGGGGTGGAAGGTGGCCGCGACGCCGACGGCGAGCAGGGCCGTCCCGGCCTTGCCCGGGAGCGACCCGGTCGCCGCCTCCACGAGGACCTGCGCCAGCGAGAAGAGCGCCAGCGCCACCTCGGCGCTGACCGCGTACCCGGCCAGCTGGGCGATGAGGTGCCGCACGTCCACCACCAGCGGGGCGCGCAGACCGACCACGAGGGCCGCCAGGGCCGCCACCCCCGCCAGCGGCACGGTCAGCGCCGCCACCACCTCCCAGCCGCCGTCCGCCGACGCTCCGAGGGGGGCGTCGCGGGGCCCGTCGAGGGCGAACAGCACCTGGACCGCCACGAGCGCCGGCCCGACGGCGCCCGCCACCAGCCACAGCCAGCGCGTGCGCTGCACCTCGCTGCTGCGCTCGGTGCGCCACCACAGGAGCGCCGTGAGGGCCACGACCAGCGCGCCCCCGCCCACCACGCCCAGCACCGACCCGGTGAGCACTCCGGTGGCGGTCACCGCGCCGCACGCGGCCACGACCGCGGCGAAGCCCCTGTCGGCGGGCGCGTCCGCGCGCCGGCCGGACCGCAGGGGGACCACCACGACGACCGCCGGCAGGGCCAGGCAGCAGGCCACGACGAGCGCGGCCCTGGACAGCTGCGCGGCTGCGCCACCCGCCCCTGACAGCCGGGCCGCACCGGCCACCGCGAACAGGGCCGCGGTGACGAGCAGCGCTGCGGCGACCCGCCGCCGGTCGGTGACCGGGGCGTCGTGGGCGCCCCCCGGTCCGGCCAGCAGGAGCGCGGCCGCGGCGGCGCACGCCGCCGCGGTGCCCAGCACGGGCAGGTGGTCCACCGCAGCGCTCACCCGCGGGGCCCGTCGGCTCAGCCGTCGGCCGGCCGGGAGGCGCCCAGGCCGTGCTCGCGGGCCAGGACGATCGCCTCCGCGCGGCTGGCCACCCGCAGCTTGGCGAAGACCGAGGAGATGTGGTTGCCCACCGTCTTGGGCGCCAGGGCCAGCTCGGCGGCGATGGCGCTGTTGCTGCGGCCGGAGGCGATCGCGTCGAGCACCTGCAGCTCGCGGTCGGTGAGTTCGGGGAAGGGGCGCAGCGGCGGGGAGGGCGCCCCCGACAGGCGCAGGACGAGCCGGGCGGCGACGTCCGGGGCCAGGACCACCTGGCCGGCGTGCACGGCGTGCAGCGCCCGGGCGATCTCGTCGGCGTCGGCGCCCTTGAGCAGGTAGCCGCGGGCGCCGGCGCGCAGCGCGGCGACCACGGTGTCGTCGTCGTCGAACATCGTCAGGACGAGGACGGCGGCCCCCGGCACCGCGGCGGTGAGCCGAGCGGTGGCGGCGACGCCGTCCATGCCGGGCAGCTGGACGTCCATGACGACGACGTCGGCGGCCAGCAGCTGCGCCTCGCGGACGGCGTCCTCGCCGCTGGCGGCCTCACCGGCGACCTCGATGCCCGGCAGGGAGGACAGCAGCGCCCGCAGGCCGCGGCGGACGACCGGGTGGTCGTCCACCAGGAGCACGCGCACCGCTGCCGGGGCACCCGCCGCGCTGGGCCCCGGGGCCGCCGCGTCCTCGGTCACGGCGCCGAGCATGGCCTCCCCGCGGTCGCGGGACCAGGGTCTGGCTCCTGCGGCGTCCGGGCGGGTTCCTGGCCGGCGTGGGGGCGCACCCCCTGCCCGCGGACCCCGCCGTCGGCCAGCCTCGTCAGGCACCCGGCCGGACGCCGGCCGGGCAGCAGCCCGCCCACCCCCCCGCGACGAGGACGAGCCATGACCACCCACCCCGCCACCAGCTCCGGTGCCCCTCCCGTGACCAGGGCCAGCAGGCCGCGCCCGCTGGGTGCCCTCAACCACGTCGGCCTGGCGCTGGCCGGCCTGCTGGCCCTGGTCGACCTCGGCGGCGTCCTGCTCGTCGAGCCGCCCTCCGGCAGCAGCGCGCAGAACGGGCCGCCCGCGGAGGTGCTGTGGTTCGCCTTCGCCATGGGCGTCGTCACGCTCGTCGGTGTCGCCCTCGCGTGGGCCGGCCGGTGGCGCACGCCCGCGCCGCGGGTGGCGGCGGTGGCGCGGATCCTCTCGGCCCTCACCGCCGTCCCCGCCTTCTTCGTCGGTGGCGTCCCCGCGGCGCTCGTGGTGTGGGGCGCGGTGACGGTCCTGCTGACGGTCGCCGCCGTGGTCCTCGTGCTCGTGCGCCCGCGCCGCGCCTGACCCGCGCAGCGCCCGGCGCTGCCCGTCCGGAGCTGCACCCGGGTGCTGGCCCCGTGGTGCCGGTCGCCCCCGCGGGGCCAGCCTCGTCGCCGACCGAGCACCTCCCTGCGTCCCCCTGGAGCCCGCCGTGGACCCGCTCGTGCTCGGCCTGCTCGTCGGGCTGGCCTCCGCCGCCCCGCTCGGCCCGCAGAACGCCTACCTGCTGCAGGTGGGGCTGCAGCTCCCGACCGCCAGGGCGTGGGGCGCCGCTGCCCTGGTGGTCGGGCTCGACGTGTCGGTCTCCCTCACCGGCGCGTCCCTGGCCGGGCGGCTGCTGTCCGCGGCGCCCGGGCTGCGCGGGCCCGCCCTCGCCGTCGGCGCGGCGGTGCTCCTGCTCATGGGCGGGCAGATCCTGTGGCGCACCCGCCCGCGCCGGAGCCCGCGCCACCTCGTCGGGGCGGCGCCGGCGGGCGACGCCGCGGGCTGGGGCCGGCGGCGCCTCGTGCTGGGCGCGCTCGCGGTGACCTGGCTCAACCCCTCGGCGCTGCTCGACTCCTCGCTCCTGTTCGGAGGCCTGGTCGCCGCGACCCGGCTGGCCGACCTGCCGGCCCTGGTGGTCGGGCTGTGCGCGGCCTTGGCGCTGTGGACGGCCGGCTTCGTGGCGGTGCTGCGGGCGGTGAGGGCGCGCCTGGTGGAGCGGGCGCGGTGCTGGCTGGAGCGCGCGGCGGGCGCCGTCGTCCTCGCGGTGGGGCTGCGCTTCGCCGCCCAGGCCGTCGGCGCCCTGTAGCAGCTCGGCGGTCCAGCAGCTCAGCGGTACTGGCTGACCATCACCCCGGTGGTCCCCGGCTCCAGGGGGTGGAACGTGTGCGGCAGGTCGCCCGGGTAGGCGACGTAGTCGCCGGGGCCCAGCTCCACCGGGTCGTCCAGGACGCCCGCCAGGGCGCGGCCCGAGGCGATGACGAGGTGCTCGACGGTGCCGGCGGCGTGCGGCTCGGAGTCGCGCGGGGGCCCGGGCTCAGCGGTGATCCGGTACACGTCGAAGCTGACGCCCGGCGTGCTCGCGGCCAGCAGCGTGGCGCGGTAGTGGGCGCTCTCGGAGGCCAGCGTGGGCCCCTCGCCGGCGCGCAGCACCCGCACCGAGGGCGACGGGGGGTCGACCAGGGCGGAGAACGGCACGCCGAGCGCGGTGGCCAGCGACCACAGGGTCTCCACGCTGGGGTTGGCCGAGCCCGACTCCAGCGCCGACAGCGTCGACTTGGCGACGCCGGCGCGCGCGGCGAGGTCCCCCATGGACAGCCCCGAGCGCTGCCGGTGCTGCCGCAGGGCAGCGGCGATGGCAGCGATCGGGGCGCCCGTCGCCGCCGGCGTCCTGTTCGGTTGGTCGGTCATGGTGTTCGCCTTGACGAACTGCGTGCCATGCACCCATCCTGGCACCGTGTGTTCGTCATGCCGAACGGAAGGACCGGTGGACCGGCTCCAGCGGGGGCTGCGGGGCGTCGACCGCCGGCTCCTGCGCGACGTCGCCCTCGTCTGCGCCGCGGACGCCGTGGTCGGCCTCTCGTTCGGCGCCGTGGCGGTCGCCTCCGGGGTGCCGCTGTGGGTGCCGGTGCTCCTGTCCGTGGTCGTCTTCGCCGGCGCCAGCCAGTTCGTCTTCGTCGCCCTGCTCACGGGCGGCACCTCCCCGCTGGTCGCCACCGTCACCAGCGTCGCGCTCAACGCCCGCCTGGTGCCGCTGGGAATGGGGGTGGCCGACGTCGTGCCCCGCCGGGGCTGGCGCCGCCTGGCGGCCGCGCACCTGCTCACCGACGAGTCGGCGGCCTTCACCCTGCCGCGCAGCGACCCGGCTGAGCGGCGGGCGGCGTTCTGGCTCACCGGCGGGCTGCTGTTCGTGCTGTGGAACGCCGGGGTCGCCGCGGGTGCCGTGCTCGGGGGGACCGTGCTGGCCAGCGTCGACCCCGACGTCCTCGGGCTCGACGCCGCCTTCCCCGCGGTGCTGCTGGCGCTGCTGGCGCCCGCGCTGCGCACCACCGCCGACCGGCGGACCGCCCTGGCGGGAGCCGTCGTGGCGGTGGCCGCCGTGCCCGTGCTGCCGGCGGGGCTGCCCGCCGTCGCCGCGGTGCTGGGCGTGCTGGCGGGACGCCCGGGCTGCACCACCGCTCCCCGCGGAGGGCGGCGGTGACCTGGGGGACGCAGCACTGGGTGGCGCTGGGGGTGCTCGCCGTCGCGACGCTCGCCCTGCGCCTGGTCGGGCCGTGGCTCGCCGCCCGGCTGCGCGGCGGGCCCAGGGCCGAGAGCACCGACGCGCTGCTCGCGGCGATCGCCGTCGCCGTGCTCGCCGGGCTGGTGGTCACGCAGGCGCTCTTCGACGGGCGCGAGGCCGCGGGCTGGGCGCGCCCGCTCGGCGTCGTCGTCGCCGGCGTGCTCGTCTGGCGCAGGGCGCCCTTCCTCGTGGTGGTGCTGGCCGCGACCGCCGCCACGGCGCTGCTGCGCCTGCTCGGCCTGCCCTGACCCGCCCTGCCCCTCCGCGCTCCCCGCGGCACGTGCGCCAACGCTGGCCCTCCTTCTCGCACTCCCCTCGGAGAGCGCGAGAAGGGCGGGGGCGGGTTGGGCACGTGTGGTGGAAAGTGCGCGTCAGGGGTGCGGCGGGGCGGCCCGGCGGCGCAGAGTGCAGGCGTGGCAGCCAAGGCAGCGGCGGAAGAGCTCGACGTCGACGGCGTCGCCGTGAGGTTCACCAGCCCCGACAAGGTCGTCTTCCCCGCCCTGGGCGCGGGCGGCGGCACCAAGCGGCACCTCGTGGACTACTACCGCGCCGTCGCGCAGCGCGGCGAGGACGGCGAGCTCGGCCCCCTCGTGCGCGCCCTGCTCGACAGGCCGACGTACGTGCAGCGCTTCCCCGACGGGGTGGACGGCGAGGAGGTCTACCAGAAGCGCGTCCCTCCGCACGCGCCGCCGTACGTGCGCACCACCCGGGTCACCTTCCCCTCGGGGCGCCACGCCGACGCCATGCGCGTCGACGCCGCAGCGCCCGTGGTGTGGGCGGCGCAGATGTCCACCGTGACCTTCCACCCCTGGCCCACGCGGGCCTCCGACACCGACCCCGACGCCGTCGAGCACCCCGACGAGCTGCGCATCGACCTCGACCCCCAGCCCGGCACCGGCTTCGCCGAGGCGCGCGCGGTCGCGCTCGACGTCGTCCACCCCCTGCTCGAGGAGCTCGGGTACGCGGGGTTCCCCAAGACCTCCGGCGGCCGCGGCGTGCACGTCTACGTGCGCATCGAGCCGCGCTGGGAGATCAAGCAGGTCAGGACGGCGGCCATCGCCCTCGCCCGCGAGGTGGAGCGGCGCGCCGGCGGCCGCGTCACCACCGCGTGGTGGAAGGAGCAGCGCACGCAGGCGATCTTCGTGGACTACAACCAGAACGCCCGCGACCACACCATCGCCTCGGCGTACTCCGTGCGGCGCACGCCCCGGGCCACCGTGTCCACGCCGGTGACGTGGGCGGAGCTGGCCGACGTCGAGCCGGACGACCTGACGATGGCGACGGTCCCCGCCCTGCTGGCGCGCCGCGGCGACCCGATGCGCGCCCTCGACGACGTCGCCCACGACCTCACCCCGCTGCTCGAGATGGCCGAGCGCGACGCCGCGGCCGGCGAGGGCGAGATGCCGTTCCCGCCCAACCACCCCAAGCAGGAGGGCGAGCCCAAGCGGGTGCAGCCCAGCCGCGACAGGGCCCGCCCGGGCGGTCCGGACGACCCCTCCCGGACCTGAGCCCTGGACCGCAGCCGAGCGCCTGGCTGCGCTCCCGAGGGGGCTGGAACGGCGACCGGGCGCTCGGCTGCGGTGCGGGGGAGGGCCGTCCGGGTGAGGGGGGCCGGCTCGGATCGCGGTGCGCGGCGCCGTCCCCACCATCGAGCCCATGGGACTCGGAACGGGCATCTTCCTGCTGGTCGTCGGCGCGATCCTCGCGTTCGCGGTGCGCGACGGCGTGAGCGGGGTCGACCTCACCGCCGTCGGCTGGATCTGCATGGGCGCGGGCGCGCTCTCGCTCGTCCTGGTGCTGGCGCTGGGCCGGCGCCGCACCCGCGCGGCGAGCACCACCTACGTCGAGCGCCACGACGGCGTGCCGCCGGGGGCCTGACCCCGCGGGTGCCTCGCGGGCGGGCGGGCCGCCTGCCCCGCACGTAGCGTGGCGGTGCGCCCGACCACCCGCGAGGAGAGTGACCACGATGGGCTTCCTGGACCGCCTGCTCGGCCGCGAGGACCGCTCCGCCGGCCGGCGCCCGGCGACGGGGTACGGACCCGCGACGACCTACCCGCCGGCTCCCGGCCACCGCCAGCCCGGCGGCCGGCAGCAGCCGCCGGTGAGCGAGGACGAGCGCGCGGTGGAGCGCTACCGCTACCTCTTGCGCACCGCGCCGCCCGAGCAGGTCGAGCAGGCCCACGCCGAGGCCTTCGCGCGGCTCACGCCGCAGCAGCGCCGGCAGGTCCTCGCCGAGCTCGGCAGCCAGGTGCCCGCGCACGAGCGGGCCCGCACCGACGACCCGCGCGACCTGGCCCGCATGGCCACCCGCGCCGAGATGAGGCAGCCGGGCACGCTCGAGCGCAGCTTCTCCGGCGGCGGGACGGGCGGCCGCGGTCCCGGCATGGGCGCCGTCATCGGCGGCAGCCTGCTGGCCAGCGTCGCGGGCGCCTTCATCGGCACGGCCGTGGCCGGCGCGATGTTCGACGCCTTCGACGGGAACGACTACGCCGAGGGCTTCGAGGACGGCGCCCAGGCCGACATGGCCGCTGACGGCGGGGACCAGGGGTACGACGGCGGCGGCTACGACGACGCGGGCTCCGGGGGCTTCGACGGCGGGGGCTTCGACGGCGGCGGCGACTTCGGCGGCGACTTCGGGGGCGACTTCGACATCTGACCCGCCGGCCACCCGCCACGACGGCGAAGGCCCCCGCTCACCGAGCGGGGGCCTTCGTGGTGCTGACGAGCGGACGACGGGAATCGAACCCGCGCTATCAGCTTGGGAAGCTGAAGTTCTACCATTGAACTACGTCCGCGTGACGCTCTGGGGAACGTCCGCCACCAGGGTAGCAAGCGCCGGCGCGGGCCTCAGACGCCGTCCCGCCTGTAGCCGAAGAACGACCGCTTGCAGATGAGCTCCGCGACCTCGGTGGGCACCATGTCCTGCCAGGACTCGTCGTGCGCCGCGATCCGCTTGAGCACGTCGCGGGACAGGATGGACAGGTAGTCGGGGTTGAAGTCGGCCAGGTGCACGAAGCTGCCGCGCCCCGACAGGTAGTCGAACAGCGGCTGCAGCTGCTCGCCCACCTGCACGTCCTCCACCGTGACGACCTCGCCCGTCTCGAGGTCGCGCTTGGGGTAGACGAAGAGCTTGAGGTCGTTCTTGAGCAGCCGCCCCCAGCTCTCCAGCAGCCCGCCCGGCAGGTGGGCGTGCGTCTTCTCGTCGAAGAGCACCTCCAGGCTGGGCAGCCCCATGACCATGCCGATGCGCTCGGACGTGCGCGCCTGCAGGTAGGCGGCCAGGCGGTGGTAGTCGGCGAAGGTGGAGATGAGCACCGTGCTGCCGGTGGCCGACAGCAGGTCGGCGCGGGCCAGGAAGTCGCGCCGGTCCACCTTGGACCCGCCCGCCAGCAGGTTGCTCATGGTGAGCTCGGTGAGGGCCAGGACCTCCTTGCCGGCCACGGCGGGGTCCTTGGCGAACTCGCGCCGGGCGCACTCGAGCATGTCGATGTTGACGTGCGTCGGCGGCCGGAAGCTGCCGCGCTCCACGAGCACGGGCCGCTTGCGCAGCGCCTCGGAGGGCTGGAGCACCTCGCGGTCGGCGCCGAACATCGCCACCCCGGACAGGCCCAGGTGGACCAGCTGCAGGGCCATGAGGCGGTTGTCCACGCTGCGGAACTCGATGCCCGAGAACTTGATCATGTCGACCTCGATCCGCCCCGTGCTGAGGCGGTCGAGCAGGCTGGAGACGACCTGGTCGGGCTCGGCGCGCTCGAAGAAGGCGGCGTGCAGGAGGTTGACCCCGACGATGCCGAGGGCCTCCTGCTGCTGCGCGGCGTCGTCGTCGAGCATCCGCACGTGGATGACGATCTCGTTGGGCTCGTCCTCGGGGTGGGCCTGGAAGCGCACGCCCATCCACCCGTGGCACTCGTTGCCGCCGCGGTAGCTGCGCGCCACCACGGTGTCGGCGAAGGCGAAGAAGCAGGTGTCGTCGCCGCGGGCCTCGGAGAGGCGCTCGACGTTCAGCGTGTACTCGTGGTCGAGCATCGCCTGGAGCCGGCCCAGGGAGACGTAGCGGTCCGAGCGTCCGTACACGGCGTCGGAGACGGCCATGTCGTACGCGGACATGGTCTTGGCGATGGTGCCGGCGGCCCCACCGGCGCGGAAGAACCACCGCGCGACCTCCTGGCCGGCGCCGATCTCGGCGATCGTCCCGTACCAGCGCGGGTCCAGGTTGATCCGCAGCGCCTTCTGGAGGGTGTCCTCCCCGACGTCCATGCCGCCCATCCCGTCGTCCCGTCCGTCCCCCGGGACCCAGCTGGGACCCGGACCTCGCTGCGAGCGGTCGCCATCGACTCAGCACCTGACGGCACCGATGATGGCGGGCCCGAGGCGTCCCGACCACCTCTCCCAGTGGATCCGGGGGTGGCGGTCCGGTGCCCTGGCCGTGTCATCGGCGCGTCGGGACGGCGACTGGAGCCCTGTCGCGGCCCACTACCGTGTCCGGGTGCTGCTCTCCGACCGCGACCTCCACGCCGAGGTCCAGGCCGGTCGTGTCGTGCTCGAGCCGTGGGACCCCGCGATGGTGCAGCCCTCCAGCATCGACGTGCGCCTCGACCGCTACTTCCGCCTCTTCGACAACCACAAGTACGCCGTCATCGACCCCTCCCAGGAGCAGCCGGAGCTCACCCGGCTCGTCGAGGTGGAGCGCGGGGAGGCCTTCGTCCTGCACCCCGGGGAGTTCGTCCTCGCCTCGACCTACGAGGCGATCACCGTCCCCGACGACCTGGCGGTGCGCGTCGAGGGCAAGAGCTCCACGGGGCGGCTGGGTCTGGTGACCCACTCCACGGCGGGCTTCGTCGACCCGGGCTTCTCCGGGCACATCACGCTGGAGCTGGCCAACGTGGCCACGCTGCCGATCAAGCTGTGGCCCGGCATGAAGATCGGCCAGCTCTGCTTCTTCAGGCTGTCGAGCCCGGCCGAGCACCCCTACGGCAGCGCCCGCTACGGATCGCGCTACCAGGGCCAGCGCGGACCGACGGCGTCCCGCTCCTACCTCAACTTCCACCTCACGGACGTCAGCGCGGGCTCGCCCGCCGCCGGCGCCTGACCGGCGCCCGCCGTGTCCTCCCTCGTGCTCGGGCGCGACGCCGGGCGCGCGCTGGCCGGGCACCACCTGCTCCTGCTGCCCGGGGAGCTGCCGGAGGCCGTCGTGCTGGCGCTCGTGCGGGCGCGCCACCCCGACGTCGTCGCGGTGGGCGGCGGCACGTGGCGGCTGGGCCGCTGGACCACGCTGCGCGGGCCGCTGCTGCTCGACGCCGCCGCGGCCGCGGGGTCGGCGGTGCCCGACCCGTGGCGCTGCGCATGGGTGCTCGAGTGCCCCGTGGAGCGCGGCGAGCCCCCGCTGCCCGGCACCTCCGACCGGGAGGGGCTGCACCGCGCCTTCCATGAGGGCCTGCCCGTCCTGGCCGAGCGCCGGGCGCTCGACCTGGCCCTGGCCCTGGCGCGCCGGCTCGAGGGCGCCGTGAGGGTGGCGGCGCAGCCCTCCGGCCGGGGCTGGGCGCTGCTGCGCCCGGACCCCCTGTCCTGGGTCGACAGGACCGTCCTGAGCCCCACCTGGGTGGCGCCCGAGGAGGCGCTCGCGGTGGCCCGCCGGGCCGTGCCCGAGGCCGAGCTGGCGGTGGAGGGGACGGCGTGGGAGGGCCTGCCGCCGGAGGCCCTGCTCGCCCTGGAGGCCACCCCCGAGGACGACGCACCGCCGCCCGGGGAGCGCGAGGCGCTGCACCGCGCCGCGGACGCCAGCGACGCCGCAGCAGCCGCCAGCGCGGACGTGCTGGACGCCTACGCCCTCGTGGTCGCCCTGCCCGGCGGCGGGGTGGTGCAGCTGGAGGTGGCGGGGGCCGCCGAGCCGCCGCCGGTGCTGCACGGGGTGCCCTGGGCGGCCGCGGCGGTCACCTACAGCGCCGTCTGGTGGCCCGAGGACCCCGCCGCCGCCGAGCACGAGCAGCCCGCTCCGGACGTGCGGCTCGCGAGGGCCCGCGCCGGCACCGTCATCGAGGCCCTCACCGACGCGCTCGCCCAGGAGGTCGGCGGCGTGGTGGTCGACGCCGACGGCTTCCCCCTGGCCTGACCCCCACGGCCGAGCCGTCGCCCCGCTCAGCGGCGGTCGGCCGCCGGCGCCCTCACAGGAGCACCTCGCCCAGCCAGCGCAGGACAGGACGGACCACCAGTGCCAGGACGGGCGCGGCGGCGCCCAGCATCCCCAGCACGACGACCCCGGCGACGGCGCGCGCCAGCAGCGACGGGCGCCCAGCCCCGGGGTCGCGCAGCGACCTCAGCAAGCCGTCCACGCGGGTCCGCGGCGCTCAGCCGCTGACGTCCTGCAGCTTCTTGGGCAGGTGCCCCGCGCTCTTCTCGTAGAACTTCGCCGCCTGGCGGGTGGCGAGCATGCGCACCACGCCCACGAGGGCCCCGGACACGACGGCCCAGCCCACGGCCTCCGCCAGCGCCACCTGAGGGCTCAGCGGGTTGGCGGGGGGCTGCTTGCCGGTGGCCAGCACCCAGAGCTTCTTGATGACGGAGCGCGCGGCCGACTGCGCCGCCAGGCCGCTCCCCGTGCCGAGCACGGTCCACACGAGGTTTCCCACGCCCCCACCCTCCCAAGCGCGCTGGGAGCCGTCCAGCGGAGGGCGTAGGGTTGCGCCGATCGACAGGGGAGCGCCGACCTCGCGGGAGGCGCTGAGAGTGCGGGTGACCGCAGACCCTCGAACCTGATCCGGCTCGCACCGGCGTAGGGAGTCGAGCTTTCTGCCGCTCCGAGCCGTCCGCCCGCGGACGGCCCGGTCCGGCACCCCTCCTCGCGACCCAGCTGGGAGGCACCCGATGAGCACCGCCGAGAAGTCCCTGCACACCGCCGGACCCGCGCCCTCGCGCCGCGCCGGCCTCCTGCCCACCGCCGCCGCCGGCCTCGCCGTCGTCGTCCTGGCCGCCCTGCTGTGGTGGCGCGTCGCCGCCTCCCCCGACGGCGGCCCGACCGCTGGCGCGCTGGTCGGCGTGCTCACGCTCGTGCTCGGCCTGCTGGCGCTGGTGGGCTGGCGCACCGCGCCGCGCCGCTCGTGGCGCGTGGTCGACATCGTCGTCGCCGCCGTGCTCGGCGTGGCCATGGGACTGGTCTTCACCGTGTGGAACCTCGGCTGGGCCCCGGTCTCCGGCGCTCTGGCGTTCTTCCCCCCGGCGTCCGCGCTGCTGGTCGGGGTGTGGCTGAGCGCCGGCGTGGTGGGCGGGCTCGTGGTCCGCAAGCCCGGCGCGGCGCTCTTCGTGGAGCTGGTCGCGGCCGTGGTCTCCGCGCTGGTCGGCAACCAGTGGGGCTTCGCCACCGTCTGGTACGGCCTGCTGCAGGGCCTGGGCGCCGAGGTCGTGCTGGCCGTGCTGCTCTACCGCCAGTGGGGCGTGGTCGCCGCGGTCGAGGCCGGCGCCGGGGCCGGCGTCGTCGTGGGCATCCTCGACACGACCCTCTACTACCCGGAGTTCGTGCTCGGCTGGAAGGTCGCCTACGGGGCCTTCGCCGTCGTGTCCGGGATCGTCATCGCCGGGCTCGGCGGCTGGGCGCTGACCCGGGCCCTCGCCCGCACCGGGGCGCTGGCACCGCTGGCGTCGGGCCGCGGCGCCGAGCGCGTCTGACCCGCCGGTGGCGTCCGGCCCGCTGCTGCGCGCCCGCGGCTGGGGGTGGCGCTGGGGCGCGCGCCGCGCCCACGCGGTGCGCGGCCTCGACCTCGACGTCGAGGCGGGCGAGCGCGTCCTGCTCCTCGGGGCGTCCGGAGCCGGCAAGTCCACGCTGCTGGCCGGG
Source organism: Quadrisphaera sp. KR29 (assembly GCF_052644995.1). NCBI lineage: Bacteria > Bacillati > Actinomycetota > Actinomycetes > Kineosporiales > Kineosporiaceae > Quadrisphaera > Quadrisphaera sp. KR29. The sequence goes on along the minus strand of NZ_JBQXXG010000004.1, from coordinate 41,262 downwards.
GTCGCGGGGCTGCTCGACGGCGGGCCGGACGGCACCGGTGAGGCCGAGGGCCAGCTGCTCCTGGACGGCGTCCCGACCGCCGAGGCCCGCCTGCGGGCGGTCTCGGCGGGCGCCGGGCGGGCCCGCACCGGTCTGCTGCTGCAGGACCCGCAGGCCCAGACCGTCCTCGCCCGCGTCGGCGACGACGTCGCCTTCGGCCTGGAGAACCACGGCGTGCCCGCTGAGAGGATCTGGCCGCGCGTCGAGGCCGCGCTGGCCGGCGTGGGGCTCTCCCTCCCTCGCCAGCACCCCACGGCGCACCTGTCCGGCGGCCAGCGCCAGCGCCTGGCGCTGGCCGGGGTGCTCGCCCTGGAGCCGCAGCTGCTCCTGCTCGACGAGCCGACGGCCATGCTCGACCCCGAGGGCGCTGCCCGGCTGCGCGACGTCGTCGCCCAGCGGCTGTCCGCCACCGGCGCCGGGTGCCTGCTGGTCGAGCACCGGGTGGACCTGTGGGTGGACCTCGTGGACCGGGTCGTGGTCCTGGCCCCCGGCGGCGGCGTGCTCGCCGACGGAGCGGTCGCGCGCGTCCTCGCGCAGCGCGGCGCCGAGCTGGCCGCAGGCGGCGTCTGGGTGCCGGGACACCACCCCGCTCCCGCAGCGGCCCCCGCCCCGGCGCGACCCGCCGGCGCCCACCAGGGGCTCCGGCACCGCGGCGCCCCTGGAGCGGGGGTGCCCCTGCTGTCCCTGGACGACGTCGCGGTGGGGCGGAGCAGGAGCGGCGCTCCGGTGCTCAGCGGGGTGACCGCGACGGTCAGCGCCGGCACTGTGACGGCGGTGCGCGGGGCCAACGGCGCGGGGAAGTCGACCCTGGCCCTGGCGGTCGCCGGCCTCGTGCCGCCGGTGGCCGGCCGCGTGCGCGCCGAGGCGGCGCTGCTCGGGGACCCGCCACCCGCACCCGCGCGACGCCGGTGGCGCGACCGCCGCACCGCGCCGGCCGCGGACGACCCCGCCCGCTGGGCGCCGCGCGACCTCGTGGCCCGGGTGGGCTCGGTCTTCCAGGACCCCCGCCACCAGTTCGTGGCGCAGACCGTGGCCGACGAGCTGGCCGTCGGGCCCCGGCGCCTGGGCCTGCCCGAGCCCGAGGTCGCCGGGCGCGTCGACGAGCTGCTGGGGCGCCTGCGCCTGGACCACCTCGCCCGCGCCAACCCCTTCACGCTGTCCGGCGGGGAGCAGCGCCGCCTGTCCGTGGCCACCGCCCTGGCCACGCGCCCCCGCCTCCTCGTGCTCGACGAGCCGACCTTCGGGCAGGACGCCCGCACCTGGTCGGAGCTGGTGTCCCTGCTCGCGGCCCTCCGCGACGAGGGCGCCGCGGTGCTCGCCGCCACCCACGACGACGCGCTGTGCGAGGCGCTGGCCGGCGCCACGTGGTCGGTGGGCGGCGGTCGCGTGCTCGTCGAGCCGCGCCGGTCCGGTGCGGCGGGCGCGCCCGGACGGACCGGCCGCGCCGAGGGCGCCGCGTGAGCGCGGGACTGCTCGACGCGGGGGCGGTGCGGCCGACGCCGCTGAGCCGCGCCAACCCCGTGGCGAAGCTGGCCGTGGCCACGGTGCTCGCCGTCGTCCTGCTGCTGTCGGTGGACGTGGTGACGGCCGGCACGGCCGTGGCGCTGGAGCTGCTGGCCCTGCCCCTGGTGGGCCTGGGTGCCGCCGGGCTGGCGCAGCGCAGCGCGCTGCTGGCGCTGGCGGCGGTGCCCACGGCGGTGCTGACGGCGCTCGTGGGGGTCGACTCCGGCCCGGTGCTCCTGGCCGCCGGGCCGCTGAGCGTGACCAGCGGCTCCCTGGAGGCCGGCGCCGCCGTCGGCCTGCGCGTCGTGGCGATCGCGCTGCCCGGCGTGGTCCTGCTCGCCACCACCGACCCCACCGACCTCGGCGACGCCCTCGCGCAGGTGCTGCGCCTGCCCGCGCGGTTCGTGCTGGCGGCCCTGGCGGCCTTCCGCGTGGTGGACGTGCTGGGCGAGGAGTGGCGGCAGCTGGCGCTGGCCCGGCGCGCTCGGGGGCTCGGCGGGGGCGGTGCGGTGGCCGGCGCGCGCGACGTCGCCGGCCGCACGTTTGTGCTGCTGGTCATCGCCGTGCGCCGCGCGACCGTGCTGGCCACGGCCATGGAGGCGCGCGGCTTCGGCGCGGGGCCGGCCGACCAGCGCACCTGGGCGCGCCCCAGCAGGATGCGCCGCGCCGACTGGGCCGTGGTGGCGGGCGGGGTGCTGCTCGCGGGGCTGGCCACGGCGGCGGGGGTCGCAGCGGGCACCTGGCGGCTGCTGCTCACCTGACCGCCGGTGGCGCCGTGGCCGCGCGACGCCGTGATGAGACCGTGACCCGAGGCGACCTGTCGCAGGCGATCCCGTCGGGCGCGCCATTACCACGGCCGCCGGGGGCGACGACACACGCGCGTCACACACGCGCAACCGCCCCGGAAACCTCGCGGGTCAACCTCCTGCCTGTGAGCGCAGAGACCGTGATGACCCGAGTGCCGGCCCTGCGGGCGGCCGCCCGCCCCGCCGCGCCCGAGCCGGCCCTGAGCGCGGCGCCGAGCGCGGCCCTGCTGGCGCAGCCGTGGACCTTCGTGGCGGGCGGTCAGCGCCTGCTGGTCCGGCCGGCCCGCGCGCAGGACCTGCCGGTCCTGGCCTCCCTGCTGGTGCGCTGCTCGCCGACCACCCGCCTGGGGTGGTCCGGCCGGGGCGGCACGGTGCTCCCCCTGGCCCAGCAGGAGGCCTGGCTGCGCGAGCCGGGCGCCGTCGTCGTCGAGGCCTCCCCGGGCCGTGCGGTGGCCGTGGGCGCGCTGCGACCGGCCACCTGCACCGGCCAGGACGACCCCATCGCGGGCGCCGTCGAGGTGCTCGTGCAGGACTCCTGGCAGCGGCGCGGCATCGGCTCGGCCCTGGTCGCCCACTTCGCCGGGGCGCTGCTCGTCTCCGGGCGCACCGAGCTGCAGGTGCACCCCGACGCCGACCCGGTGGCGGCCCAGGCGCTGCTGTCGGGCCTGGGCGCCCGGGTGCGCGGCCAGCGGCACGCCCACGGCCGCTGCCCGCGCGTGCACGTGCCGCGCACGGCCGTCGACTCCCTGGGCCCGCTGCGGGAGCTGTCCTACCGCTGACGCCCGCTGCGGCGCAGCCCGGCGTCATCGGGAACACACGGCGCCCCCTGGGGGTTGAGTGAGGCAGGCTCAAGTACGGCACCCCGCGTTCGACAGAGCGGAGCGGGCGCGCAAGACTTGAGCGGCACTCACTCAGCAGTCTGCTCTCAGGAGGAACCACCATGGCCCGAGCGGTCGGCATCGACCTCGGCACCACCAACTCCGTGGTCGCGGTGCTGGAGGGCGGTGAGCCCACCGTCATCGCCAACGCCGAGGGCGGTCGCACCACGCCGTCCGTCGTCGCGTTCGCCAAGTCCGGCGAGCCGCTGGTCGGCGAGATCGCCAAGCGCCAGGCGGTCACCAACGTCGACAGGACGATCTCGTCGGTCAAGCGCCACATGGGCACGAGCTGGACGCAGACCGTCGACGACAAGAAGTACACGGCGCAGGAGATCTCCGCGCGCGTGCTGCAGAAGCTCAAGCGCGACGCCGAGGAGTACCTCGGCGAGCCGGTGACCGACGCCGTCATCACCGTGCCGGCGTACTTCAACGACGCCCAGCGCACCGCCACCAAGGAGGCGGGCGAGATCGCCGGCCTCAACGTGCTGCGCATCATCAACGAGCCGACCGCGGCGGCCCTGGCCTACGGCCTGGACAAGGGCAAGGAGGACGAGCTCATCCTCGTCTTCGACCTCGGCGGCGGCACCTTCGACGTCTCCCTGCTCGAGGTGGGCAAGGACGCCGAGGACGGGTTCTCCACCATCCAGGTGCGCGCCACCTCCGGCGACAACCACCTCGGTGGTGACGACTGGGACGCCGCCATCCGCGACTGGCTGGTCAAGCAGGTCAAGAACAAGGAGGGCGTCGACCTCTCCAAGGACAAGATCGCGATGCAGCGCCTGCGCGAGGCCGCCGAGCAGGCCAAGAAGGAGCTCTCCTCCGCGACGAGCACCAGCATCAGCCTGCAGTACCTCTCGATGACCGAGAACGGCCCGGTCCACCTCGACGAGAAGCTCACCCGCGCCGCCTTCGAGGACATGACGCGCTCCCTGCTGGAGCGCACCAAGGCCCCGTTCAACGCGGTCATCAAGGACGCCGACGTCAAGCTCGGCGACATCGACCACGTGGTCATGGTCGGCGGCTCCACCCGCATGCCCGCCGTCGCCGAGGTCGTGCGCGAGCTGACCGGCGGCAAGGAGCCCAACCGCGGCGTCAACCCCGACGAGGTCGTGGCCGTCGGCGCCGCCCTGCAGGCCGGCGTCCTCAAGGGCGAGCGCAAGGACGTCCTGCTCATCGACGTCACGCCGCTGAGCCTGGGCATCGAGACCAAGGGCGGGGTGATGACCAAGCTCATCGAGCGCAACACGGCCATCCCGACCAAGCGGTCGGAGGTCTTCACCACCGCCGACGACAACCAGCCGTCGGTGCTCATCCAGGTCTACCAGGGCGAGCGCCAGCTCGTGCGCGACAACAAGGCGCTGGGCACCTTCGACCTGACGGGCATCGCCCCCGCCCCTCGCGGCGTGCCGCAGATCGAGGTCACCTTCGACATCGACGCCAACGGCATCGTGCACGTCTCGGCGAAGGACCGCGGCACCGGCAAGGAGCAGCGCATGACGATCTCCGGGGGCAGCGCGCTGTCCAAGGAGGACATCGAGCGCATGGTCAAGGACGCCGAGGCCCACGCCGAGGAGGACGCCAAGCGCCGCGAGGAGGCCGAGGTCCGCAACTCCGCGGAGCAGCTGGCCTACTCCACCGAGAAGTTCGTCTCGGACAACACCGACAAGCTCCCCGAGGAGGGCGTCACCAAGGTGCGCACCGCCATCGCCGAGCTGAGGACGGCGCTGGAGGGCGACGACACCGCCGCGGTCAAGGCCAAGCAGGAGGAGCTGGCCAGGGTCAGCCAGGAGCTCGGCTCCGCCCTGTACAGCCAGGAGGACGCCGGCGCGACCGGCGGGTCCTCCACCGGCGCTGCGGGCACCTCCTCGACGGCCGCCGCGGACGACGTGGTGGACGCCGAGGTCGTCGACGACGACAGCGAGGGCCGCAAGTGACCGCTGGAGCCCAGCAGCCCCAGCACCCCGAGGAGCCGGTGGTCGTGCGCGACAGGCGCCGCCTCGACCCCGAGACCGGTGCGGTGCGCACCCCGGCCGGGGACCCGCAGGTCCCCGGCGCGGGGGGCGCCCCCGCCGCCGACGGGCTCGAGGAGGACCTGGCCGTCGAGCGCGAGGACCAGCAAGGCGTCACCGACGTCACCGACGAGCTCGCGGCCTCCCTGGCGCTGGCCGAGGAGCGCCTCGGCGACCTGCAGCGCCTGCAGGCGGAGTACGTCAACTACCGCCGCCGGGTCGACAGGGACCGGGACGTGGCGCGCAGCACGGCCACCACGAGCCTGCTGGAGGCGCTGCTGCCGGTCCTGGACGACGTGGAGCTGGCCCGCCAGCACGGCGACCTCCAGGGCGGTCCGTTCGCGTCCATCAGCGACAAGCTGGAGGCGGCCCTGGGCCGCTTCGGGCTCTCGCGCTACGGGCAGGTCGGCGAGCCGTTCGACCCCGCCGTGCACGAGGCGCTGATGCACGCCGAGAGCGCGGAGGTCACCGAGACGGTGGTGACCACCGTGCTGCAGCCCGGCTACAAGGTGGGGGAGAAGGTGCTGCGTCCCGCCCGGGTCGCCGTGACCTCCCCCGCCTGACCACCCACCAGACCGACCCGCGCCCCGCCACCGGCGGGGCGCGGGTCGGGCCGTTCCCGGAGGAACCCCATGGCCGGCCAGGACTGGCTCGAGAAGGACTTCTACTCCACCCTCGGCGTCTCCAGCGACGCCTCGCAGGACGACGTGCGCAAGGCCTACCGCAAGCTCGCCCGCACGCTGCACCCCGACGCCAACCCCGGCGACGCCTCCGCCGAGGCGCGCTTCAAGGAGGTCGGCGAGGCGTACTCGGTGCTCAACGACCCCGAGCAGCGCCAGCAGTACGACGCGGTGCGGGCCATGGCCGGGGGACGGGCCCGCTTCTCCTCGGGGTCCGGCGGCCCCGCCGGGGCCGGCGCGGCGGGGTTCGAGGACCTCTTCGGCGGTCTGTTCGGCGGCGCGGGAGGCGGCCAGCGCGTCCGCTACGGCGCCCCGGGCGCCGGTGGTGCCGGTCCCGACGTCGAGGACCTGCTGGCCAGCATGTTCGGCGGCCATGCCGGGCGCGGCGGCCCCGCCGGCTTCCAGGCCCCCGGTGGCGCCGGCGGTCGCCGCGCCGGGGTCGACCTCGACGCCGAGACCACGCTGCCCTTCGCCGACGCCGTGGGCGGCGCGACGGTGACGCTCAGCGTGGACGGCCAGCCGCTGACCACCCGGATCCCGCCGGGAGTGCGCGACGGGCAGCGGATCCGGCTGCGCGGCAAGGGCCGCCCCGGCCCGCGCGGCGGCCAGCCCGGCGACCTGTTCATCACCGTGCACGTCGAGCCCCACCCGGTCTTCACCCGCGACGGCGACGACCTGCGGGTCACCCTGCCGGTCACCTTCGACGAGGCGGCCCTGGGAGCGGAGGTGAGCGCGCCGGTGCTCGACGGCAGCACCGTGCGGCTGAGGGTCCCCCCGGGCACCCCCTCGGGACGCACCCTGCGCGTCAAGGGCCGCGGCGTCCGCCGCGGGGAGAGCACCGGGGACCTGCTGGTGACCACCCAGGTGGTGGTGCCCCAGCGGCTGGACGGCGCGGCGCGGGCGGCCGTGGAGGCCTTCCGCGACGCCGTGTCCGGCGCTGACGGGGCCGACCCCCGCGCGGACCTCCTGGCCCGCGTCCGCGGCGCCGCCGGGGGGAGGTGAGCCGAGGTGCCTCCCGGCGACCAGCGCACCGGACTGCACCCGGACGCCGCCGTCTTCGTCATCTCCGTGGCCGCGGAGCTGGCGGGGATGCACCCCCAGACCCTGCGCCAGTACGACCGGCTGGGGCTGGTCTCGCCCTCGCGCACCTCCGGGCGCGGCAGGCGCTACTCCCCGCGCGACGTGGTCATGCTCCGCGAGGTGCAGCGCCTGTCCCAGGAGGAGGGCGTCAACCTCGCCGGCATCAAGCGCATCCTGGAGCTGGAGGACCAGGTCAGCGCCCTGCAGGCCCGCGTGGAGGAGCTGACCGCCGAGGTCGAGCGCGTCTACGAGGCGCTGCAGCGCTCCCGGCGGGTCTTCGCCGCCGGTCCCGGTGGGGACGTCGAGGCCGTCGAGCGCGGCAGGCGGCCCCGCCGCCCCGCCCCGACCTTCGGCCCCTCCGGTGCGCTCGTCGTGTGGCGGCCTCCGGCGCGCTGAGCCCGGCTCCCCGCGCGGCGTGCGTCGCACGCCGGGCTGTCGGTGCCCCTCCCTGCGGTGCCGTCCAGGCGCTCGACCGACAGGACGAGCAGCGGGGAACGCCTGCGAATGTCGAACACGTGTTCTAAGTTGGGAGCCGCTGGAGGTGAGGGGCTCGTGGCGGGTCGTCACGCACGTCACGCTCGTCACGTCTGTCACAGATGTCATCTATGCTCCACCAGCAGGCGAAGACTGAGGAGGCGGCTCCTGTGACGCGTGTGGACCACCGGGCGGTCGAGGCCCTGGACGAGCACCGCCGCCTCATCGACGAGCAGGGCTGGTCGGTGGTCTCCGTCGGCGGCGGGCGCCGCGCGCTGCCCTTCTCCCACACCGTGGGCCTGACCCGGCTCGGCCACCCCGAGCTCCTGGTCAGCGGCCGCGGCCACGCCGAGGCCCGCTACCTGCTCGACGTGCTGGGGGACGAGGTGCTCGCGGGCCACCGGTTCCACGTCGGCGACGCCCTCCGGCGCGACCCGTGGCCTCCCCTGCGCCTGCTGCGCGTCACCTCGCCCGACGCCCTCGTCGTGGCGCAGGCCGTCGCCGGTGCCGACACCCCCGTGCCCGCGCTGCAGGTGGTCTGGTGCGACGAGGCGGGCCGCTGGCCGTGGGACCCGCAGCGCACCCCGGGAGCCGCCGGCGCCGTGGAGCAGCAGCTGTTCGCCCGCGCACCCAAGATCGCCGCCCCGCGTCAGCTCTGACGCCGGGGACCCGCGCCGGCGCACGAGCGGGGGGACCGCTGCTGGCCGAGTGGGCCTCAGCGCCAGGCGCGCGCAGACCTCTCGCCCCAGTAGGCCGCCGGTTCCCGCGCCAGCGGCTCCAGCGCGGCCAGGGCGTCGTCGTCGAGGTCGAGCCGCGCCGCCGCGACACCGCTGGCCACCTGCTCGGGCGTGACGGCCCCCGACAGCACCACCCCGGCCCACGGCTGGGCCAGGGCGCTCGCCAGCGCGAGGCGGTCGAGCGGCACGCCCACCTCGTGCGCGGTGCGCTCGGCTGCGGCGTCACCCCCGGGTGCGAGCCGGCCGTTGGCCAGCGCCTCCTTGACCACCACCAGCCACCCGGCGTCCGCGGCCTCCGCCAGCGCCGGGCCGGCGGAGGGCTCCAGCGGGTTCCACGTCGACTGCACCGAGCTGAACAGCGGCTCGCCGTCGACGGTGACCCCCAGGGCCTCCCGCAGCACCTCGCCCTGGTGCGGCCCGGAGGTCGACAGGCCGATCCGCAGGCCCCGTGAGCGCTCCTCGGCCAGCGCGCGCAGCAGCTGCCCGTCGCGCAGCACGGGGCTCTCCGGCGTCACCGAGTGGACCTGGTGGAGGCGCAGGTGGTCTCCCAGGAGCCCGCGCGTCAGCGCGAGCTGCTCGCGGAAGGCGCCCAGGGAGTGGTCCTTCACCTCGTGCTGGTCGGCGTCCACCCGCCACCCGCCCACGTAGCGGTAGCCCCACTTGGAGGCGACGACGAGCGCGGGGTCCGCCGCGACGTCGGGGCGCGAGGCCAGCCAGCTCGCGAGGAAGTCCTCCGCGAGCCCGTAGGAGCGCGCCGCGTCCAGGTGGCGGACCCCCGCCGTCCAGGCGGCGTCGAGCACCTCGGCGGCGCGGCGGCGCATCGCCTCCACCGACCTGTCGGCGCCCAGGTCGCCGTCGCGGCCCGCGGTGATGTACGCCGGGCGCCCCAGCGCCGCCAGCCCCAGCCCGAGACGGGCGACGTCGCTCACGGGGCCGTTCTACCGGACACCACGGGATCGCTCCTCCCGGCGGCCCGCGCTCGCGCGGCTGGAGCGCCAGGAGCAGGGTGGCGCCATGAGCGCCCTCACCGACGTGTTCACCCTGTCCAACGGCGTCACGATCCCCAAGGTCGGCTTCGGCACCTGGCAGATCCCCGACGGCGCTCCCGCCTACGAGTCCACGCTGGAGGCTCTGCGGGTCGGCTACCGCCACATCGACACCGCCCGCGCCTACGGCAACGAGGCCAGCGTCGGCAGGGCCGTGCGCGACTCCGGCGTCGACCGCGGCGAGGTCTTCCTCACCACCAAGCTGCCCGCCGAGGTCAAGACCGCCGCCGGTGCCCGGGAGGCCTTCGACGCCTCGCAGAAGGCCCTCGACCTCGGCGTGGTCGACCTCTACCTCGTGCACGCCCCCTGGCCGTGGGACGACATGGGCTCTGACCACCGCGACGGCAACGTCGAGGTGTGGAAGGTGCTCGAGGAGCTGCTCGACGCCGGGCGCACGCGGTCCATCGGGGTGAGCAACTTCGACGTCGACGACCTCGAGGACCTCACCTCCCGCACCGACGTCGTCCCGCACGCGGACCAGGTGCGCTGGTTCGTCGGGAACACCCAGGAGGAGACCACCGCCTGGTGCCGCAGCCACGACGTGCTCGTCGAGGGCTACTCCCCGCTGGCCACCGGCGGTCTGCTGGACGACGAGGCGCTGGCCCGCGTGGCGCAGCGCACCGGGCGCACCCCCGCCCAGGTGGCCATCCGCTACCTGCTCGAGAAGGACGTGCTGCCGCTGCCGAAGTCGACCACGCCCTCGCGGATCCGGGAGAACGCCGACGTCGACGCGCCGCTGTCCCCCGAGGACGTCGCCGAGCTCGACGCCGTGACCACCCGCCGCTGACCGCCGTCGGCCGCTGCTAGCGTCCGACGCCGTGACCGACCTCGCCGCGAAGGCCCGCACCCTGCTCGACCTGCACCGCGCCCCCGAGCTGCTGGTGCTGGCCAACGCCTGGGACGTCGTCTCCGCGCGCGCGGTCGCCGCAGTGGACGGCACCCGGGCCATCGCCACCCCCAGCCACGGCATCGCGGCCACCTTCGGCTACGAGGACGGCGAGCAGATCCCCCTCGACCTGCACCTGGACATGGTCGCGAGGATCGCCAGCGGCGTCTCCCTGCCGGTGACCATGGACATGGAGGCCGGCTACGGCGACGCCGGGGAGACCACGCGGCGCGCCATCGCCGCCGGCGCCGTGGGCGGCAACCTCGAGGACGCCCTCAAGCCCCTGGAGGAGTCCGTCGCCGCGGTGGAGGCCAGCCTCCGCGCGGCCCGCGACGCCGGGGTGCCCGACTTCGTCCTCAACGCCCGCACCGACGCCTTCGTCCGCGCCCCGCAGGGGCAGCCGGTCGAGGAGACCCTCGCCGAGGCGGTGCGCCGCGCGAAGGCCTACCTGGAGGTGGGGGCGCCGGTCGTCTTCATCCCCCGCCTCGCGCAGCGCGAGCACGTCGAGGCGGTGGTCTCCGAGCTGGGCCGCGGCGTGGTCACCCTGATCTCCATCCCCGGGGTGTCCCTGCCGGCGCGCGAGCTGGAGCAGCTCGGCGTGGCGCGGCTGTCCACGGGACCCTTCACCCAGCGCGTCGCGCTGACGGCCCTGCAGGACGCCACCGCCGAGCTCCTCGCCGGTGGCGTGCTGCCGCCGGGCACCCGCGCGCTCAACTGACCCGCGTCCGGCCGGCCGGCGCCCGCCGCCGCGGCGACCAGGCTGGCGGCCGGCTCGCAGCGCCCGGCAGGATCGGGCCATGGCAGACGAGTCCTCCACCCCCACCACCAGCGCCCGCGCCGACATCGGCGTGACCGGGCTGGCGGTCATGGGCCGCAACCTGGCCCGCAACTTCGCCCGTCACGGACACGTGACCGCGCTGCACAACCGCACCCAGTCCCGCGTGGACGAGCTGGTCGAGGCCTTCGGCGACGAGGGCGACTTCGTCGCCTCCACCGACCTGGCCTCCTTCGTGGCCTCCCTCAAGCGGCCCCGCCGAGTGATGATCATGGTGAAGGCCGGCGCTCCCACCGACGCCGTCATCGACGAGCTCGTCCCCCTGCTGGAGGAGGGCGACATCGTCATCGACGGCGGCAACGCCCACTTCGAGGACACCCGCCGGCGCGAGCAGGCGCTGCGCGCCAAGGGCCTGCACTTCGTCGGCACCGGGGTCTCCGGCGGCGAGGAGGGCGCCCTCAACGGGCCGAGCATCATGCCCGGCGGCTCCAAGGAGTCCTACGAGGCGCTCGGCCCGATCCTGGAGTCCATCGCCGTCGACGTCGACGGCACCCCCTGCTGCACCTACGTCGGCCCCGACGGCGCCGGCCACTTCGTCAAGATGGTGCACAACGGCATCGAGTACGCCGACATGCAGCTCATCGCCGAGGCGTACGACCTGCTGCGCCAGGGACTGGGCAAGAGCCCCGCCGAGCTCGCCGACGTCTTCCGCACCTGGAACGAGGGCGACCTGGAGTCCTTCCTCATCGAGATCACCGCCACCGTGCTCGCCAAGGTCGACGCCGAGACCGGGGGCCCGCTGGTCGACGTCATCGTCGACGCCGCCGAGCAGAAGGGCACCGGCCGCTGGACGGTGCAGACAGCCCTGGAGCTGGGCATCCCCGTCACGGGCATCGCCGAGGCCGTCTTCGCGCGGTCCCTGTCCGGCTCGGTCGACCAGCGGAGGGCGGTGCAGGCGGCGGGCTCGCTGACCGGTCCCTCCGGGTCGCTCGAGGGCGCCGAGGCCGAGGGCTTCGTCGACGCCGTCCGCGACGCGCTCTACGCCTCCAAGGTGGTCGCCTACGCGCAGGGCTTCGACATGATCGAGGCGGGGTCGGCCCAGTACGGCTGGGACGTCGACAAGGGCGCGATGGCCACCATCTGGCGCGGCGGGTGCATCATCCGGGCGCAGTTCCTCAACCGGATCAAGGAGGCGTACGACAAGGACGCCCACCTGGCCTCGCTGCTGCTGGACGACTACTTCGCCTCCGCGGTGGCGAGCGCGCAGGACTCCTGGCGCCGCGTGGTGGCCACCGCGGTGCGCCTGGGCGTGCCCGTGCCCGGCTTCTCCAGCGCGCTGGCCTACTACGACGGCCTGCGCCGCGAGCGCCTCGGTGCGGCGCTCGTGCAGGGACAGCGGGACCTGTTCGGGGCGCACACCTACGGCCGCGTCGACAAGCCCGGCACCTACCACACCCTGTGGTCCGGGGACGGCTCTGAGGAGCGCCAGGACAGCCAGGGCCAGGGGAGCCACAACCCCCACTGACGCACGTCGTCCGCCCACAGGCGGGTGCCGCCGCGGTCCGTCCACAGGGCCCGGCGGCACCCGCCCCCCGCTGTCCGGGACCGCCGCCAGCCTGGTCGGCGAGCGGGTCGGGCGACCCGCAGCGAGGTGGGTGCCGAGGTGGGATCGCTGTACCGGGGACCGTGGGACGGCTCGGGCTGCTCGTGCGGGAGGGCGGCCTGTGCGTGCTGGGGCGGGGGGTGTTCCTCCGAGGGCTGGCAGGACGTGCGGGGCCAGCTGGGGCAGACCCCTGACGGCTGCTGCGACGGCGGTGGCTGTGACGGCACTTGCGGCAGTGAGTTCGACGGGTACGACGGGTGCGACGGGTGCGAGGGCTCGGGCGACGACGAGCCCGGCTGGGCGGGTGAGCGCTCAGCACCGGCTCCGCCCCCCACGGTCGAGGAGCTGCTGGCCGACGCCGGCGACGCGCTGCGCACGGGCGGTCGCACCACCGCCGCGCAGGTGCTGGCCGGGGGCGCCGAGCCCGAGGTCGTCGCCGCGGTGAGCGCGTTGCTGCTGGAGGTGCTGCAGCGCCGCTGGGACGCGGGGTGGGAGCCCGCCGACGTGCTGCGCTGGACGCGCCGGCACCTGGGCGCCGAGCGCGTGCCGCTGGCGGGGCTGGCGGTGGGGGCGCAGCTGGCGCGCCGCTCCCGCGCAGACCTGCCGCGCCGGTTCCGCGAGCAGCTGGAGGGCGCCGGCGTCGAGCTGCGCGAGGGCGCGCAGGGCTTCCTGCGCGAGGCCGGGGCTGGCCAGCGCTCGTGGGACCGCGGGGCGCCGCGGTGGGCACCGGCCTGGTCCGTCGTGGCCCTGGAGGCCCTGGAGCTGGCTCTCGACCTCGACCGGCAGCCCCCGCTGCCGGTGGTCGGTGCCGCCGGCGGTGCTGCCGGAGCTGCTCCGGCGCTGGAGGGCGTGGACCCCAAGGTGCTCGAGCGCGTCCGGCTCCTGCTGGCCAAGGCCGAGTCCACCACCTTCCCTGCCGAGGCCGAGGCGCTCACCGCGGCCGCGCAGAGCCTCGTCGCGCGGCACAGCCTGCAGGCCGCCCTGGCCGCGGGGACGGGGCGGACCGGTCGGGACGCCGCGCCGGTGGGCACGAGGATCGGCGTCGAGGCGCCCTACGAGGGGCAGAAGGCGGCTCTGCTGGCGGCGGTGGCCCGCGCGAACCGGTGCAGCGCGGTGTGGTTGCGCCACGTGGGCTGCTCCGCCGTGGTCGGCTTCGCGGCCGACCTCGCGGCGGTGGAGGTGCTCTTCACCTCCCTGCTGACGCAGGCGGTGCGGGTCATGACCGCGGCCGGCGCCGACGTCAGGCCGGGTGCTCGCGCCCGCCGCCCGGAGTTCCGCAGGGCCTACCTGGAGTCCTTCGCGCGCCGCATCGGCCAGCGCCTGGAGGAGGCGGCGCGCGCCGACGCCGCCGAGGTCTCCGACGGCCGGCTGCTCCTGGTGCTGGCCGACCGGGCCGCGGCCGTCGACGCCGCCGTGGCGCAGGCCTTCCCCGACCTCGTGAGCCGCCGCGGTCCGCGCACGCTGGACAGCGCGGGGTGGGCCTCGGGGTGGGCCGCCGCCGAGCTCGCCTCGCTGGAGGCCGGACAGCCCCTCGGCAGCCGGCACGCGCTGCCGGGAGCCGGCGGCTGAGCGGCGGCCTCAGGCCGGTCGACCGGCCGGCGGCGGGCTCCCGTGCGCCCTCGGGCGCGTGCGCCGCCGGCCGCGGGGTAGGGCAGCCCCGACCCGGTGCAGCAGCCGCCGGTGCAGGCCTCGAACAGAGGAGCCTCCCGTGTACCTCCACGTCCAGCAGCTCATCAACGAGATCGCCCAGGACGAGCCGGACCCCGCGGCCGCCAACGCCCTCCAGGAGGGGCTCGGCGGTCAGTTCGGTGAGATGCGCACGATGATGCAGTACCTGTTCCAGTCGATGAACTTCCGCGGCGACCCGCGCTCGAAGCCCTACAAGGACCTCATGCAGGGCATCGGCACCGAGGAGATCAGCCACGTCGAGCTCATCGGCACCACCATCGCCCGTCTCACCGACGGCTCCCCGCGCTACCGGGGCGAGCAGTCGGACGACCTGGACGTGCCCGGCGCCGGCGGGGCCACGCCGCTGGCCAGCGCCCTCACCGAGGGCAACATCCACCACTACCTCGTGGGCGCGCAGGGCGCCCTGCCGGTCGACTCCGCGGGCAACCCGTGGAGCGGCTCGTACGTCTACAACTCGGGCAACCTCGTGCTGGACCTGCTCTACAACCTCATGCTCGAGTCGACGGGCCGCCTGCAGAAGAGCCGCATCTACGAGATGACGGCCAACAAGACCGCGCGGTCCACGGTGGCGTACCTCATCGTGCGCGACCAGGCCCACGAGAACGCCTACGCCAGGGCGCTCGAGACGCTCGGGGTGGACTGGAGGAAGACGCTGCCGATCCCGAAGACCAACGCGGAGCGCTTCCCCGAGGTCAAGGAGCTCGTCGACAAGGGCCTGCAGAGCGTCAACTACACCTTCGACCTCACCGGGCTCAGCGAGGCCAGCAAGATCCTGCGCGGCCCCTCGCCGTCCAACGACGGCACGGAGCTGTCGGTGCCGCGCCAGCTGCCCGAGGGCGGCGAGCCGATCACCGTGGCCCCGCCGCGCTTCGAGGAGTACGCCCCCGGGGTCGACCAGGAGCTGCTGGACCTCATCGCCGCGACCGCGGAGCTCGAGGTGGCCGACATCGAGAACAGCTTCGGCTCCCTCGACCTCGACCTGACGGCCGAGGAGAAGAGCGCCGCGCGCGGCTGACCCGGCGCACCCGCGCTCCCACCGGCTCCGGCGTCCGGGCGCGCCTCCCGTCGCCGGCCGGGTGTCGTGCACGGGTGGCCGAGCGCGGGAACAGGGGTGGTGCGGGCTGGGTTGAGCCACATAGGCTCAAGTCAGTCCCGCACCACCCCGGAGGTCCCGTGGAGCTCAAGCTCACCACCAAGAGCCAGGAGGCGCTGGCCGCTGCGGCCTCCAGCGCCGTGGAGGCCGGCCACGCCCACGTGCTGCCCGCCCACCTGGCCCTCGCCCTGCTGGAGCAGGGCGGCGTCGCGGCAGCCCTGCTCTCGGCCACCGGCGCCGAGGTCGCACCCGTGCGCGAGCAGCTGCGGGCCCAGCTGGCCGCCCTGCCCTCGGCGTCCGGCGCCACCGTCGCCACCCCCCAGCTCTCCCGGCCCGCGCTGCAGGCCCTCACCGCCGCCCGCACCGCCAGCGAGGCCCACGGTGACTCCTTCGTCTCCGCCGACCACCTGCTGGTCGGCC
Organism: Quadrisphaera sp. KR29; assembly: GCF_052644995.1. Taxonomy (NCBI): domain Bacteria; kingdom Bacillati; phylum Actinomycetota; class Actinomycetes; order Kineosporiales; family Kineosporiaceae; genus Quadrisphaera; species Quadrisphaera sp. KR29. Next base: position 25,544 of record NZ_JBQXXG010000004.1, on the reverse strand, counting down.
TGGCCAGCGTGGAGGGCCCGGAGTCCGTGGCCCCGCTGCTGGCCCGCGCCGGCGCCACCCGCGACGCGCTGCTCGCAGCCCTGCCCGGCGTGCGCGGCGGCGCCCAGGTCACCTCACCGGACCCGGAGGGCACGTTCAAGGCCCTGGAGCAGTACGGGGTCGACCTCACCGCCCGCGCCCGCGAGGGGAAGATCGACCCCGTCATCGGCCGCGACGCGGAGATCCGCCGGGTGGTGCAGGTCCTCGCGCGGCGCACCAAGAACAACCCCGTGCTCATCGGCGAGCCCGGCGTCGGCAAGACCGCCGTGGTCGAGGGCCTGGCGCAGCGCATCGTCGACGGCGACGTGCCGGAGTCGCTGCGCGGGCGCCGCCTCATCAGCCTCGACCTCGGCGCGATGCTGGCCGGCGCCAAGTACCGCGGGGAGTTCGAGGAGCGCCTGAAGTCGGTGCTGGACGAGATCAAGGGCTCCGACGGCGAGGTCATCACCTTCATCGACGAGCTGCACACCGTCGTCGGCGCCGGAGCCTCCGGCGGCGAGGGCGGCCTGGACGCCGGCAACATGCTCAAGCCCATGCTCGCCCGCGGGGAGCTGCGCCTGGTGGGCGCCACCACGCTGGCCGAGTACCGCGAGCGCATCGAGAAGGACGCCGCCCTGGAGCGGCGCTTCCAGCAGGTCTTCGTCGGCGAGCCGTCCGTGGAGGACACCGTCGCGATCCTGCGCGGCCTCAACGAGCGCTACGAGGCCCACCACGGCGTGGAGATCACCGACGCCGCCCTCGTGGCCGCCGCGACGCTCTCGGACCGGTACATCACCGGGCGCCAGCTGCCCGACAAGGCCATCGACCTGGTCGACGAGGCCGCCTCGCGCCTGCGCATGGAGATCGACTCCTCCCCGGAGGAGATCGACGCCCTGAGGCGCTCCACCGACCGGCTGCGCATGGAGGAGATGGCGCTCGCGGCCGAGACCGACCCCGCCTCCCTCGAGCGCCTCGAGCGCCTGCGCGCCGACCTGGCCGACCGCACCGAGCAGCTGGCCGCCCTCACCGCCCGCTGGGAGCAGCAGAAGGCCGGCCTCAACCGGGTGGGCGAGCTCAAGGGGCAGCTCGACGACGCCCGCTCGCGCTTCGAGCGCGCCTACCGCGACCTCGACTACGCCGCGGCCTCCCGCATCCAGTACGAGGAGATCCCGCACCTGGAGCGCGAGCTGGCCGAGGCCCAGGCCGCCGAGCAGGGCGGCGGCAGCGCGGGCGGCGCCGAGCCGCTGGTGGGTGAGCGCGTCGGCCCCGACGACATCGCCGCGGTGGTGGCCGCCTGGACCGGCATCCCCGTCGGCCGCCTGCTGGAGGGCGAGACCGCCAAGCTGCTGCGCATGGAGGAGGTCCTCGGCGAGCGCCTGGTCGGTCAGCACGAGGCCGTGCGCGCCGTCTCCGACGCCGTGCGCCGCGCCCGCGCCGGCATCTCCGACCCCGACCGGCCCACCGGCTCCTTCCTCTTCCTGGGGCCCACCGGCGTCGGCAAGACCGAGCTGGCCAAGGCCCTGGCCGACTTCCTCTTCGACGACGAGCGCGCCATGGTGCGCATCGACATGTCGGAGTACGGGGAGAAGCACTCCGTCGCCCGGCTCGTCGGCGCACCCCCCGGGTACGTGGGCTACGAGGCGGGCGGCCAGCTGACCGAGGCCGTGCGGCGCCGCCCCTACAGCGTGGTGCTGCTCGACGAGGTGGAGAAGGCGCACCCCGAGGTCTTCGACGTGCTGCTGCAGGTCCTCGACGACGGCCGCCTGACCGACGGGCAGGGCCGCACCGTCGACTTCCGCAGCACGATCCTCGTGCTGACCTCCAACCTCGGCAGCCAGTTCCTCGTGGAGCAGTCGCTGAGCGCGGAGCAGCAGCGCGAGGGCGTCATGGCGGCCGTGCGCGCCGCCTTCAAGCCCGAGTTCCTCAACCGCCTCGACGAGGTGGTGCTCTTCGACGCCCTGAGCACCGAGGACCTGGCCCGCATCGTCGACCTGCACGTGGACGCCCTCGCCCGGCGCCTGGCCGACCGGCGCCTGCAGCTGCACGTCACCCCGGCCGCGCGGGAGCTGCTCGCCCTGGAGGGGTGGGACCCGGCGTACGGGGCCCGGCCGCTGCGCCGCCTGGTGCAGCGCGAGATCGGCGACGCGCTGGCCCGCGAGCTGCTCTCCGGCGCCGTCCAGGACGGTGACGCGGTGCTCGTGGACACCTCCGCGGACCCCCTGGGCACCGGCCGCGACCGGCGGGCCCTGACCGTGCGCCGCCTGGCTCCCGGGGAGCAGGTCCCCGGCGCCGCCCCGGGCGGCGGGTCGCAGGGCGCAGGCGGACCCGAGGGGCTGAGGGCGCTGCCCAGCGCCTGAGCGGCCCACCCGGGCACGACAGCGGGGCCGGGCGCTGCAGGCGCCCGGCCCTCGACGTCGTCCCGCCGGCCGGCGGTCCAGTCCATCGGCGCGCCTGCTCGGCCGGTGGCGGGCGCCACGCGGTCTCAGCCCAGCAGCGCGCTGACCTCCGCGGCGATCGCGTCGGGCCGCTCCACCAGCATCATGTGGCCGGTGCCCGCCACCACGCGCATCCGCGCCTGCGGGAGGGCGTCGACCAGCGCGCGGGCGTGCGCGGGGGGCGTCAGCCTGTCGTGGTCGCCCACCACCACGCGCACCGGCGTGCCCGCCGCTGCCAGCAGCGGCAGCGCCGCGCTCTCGTCGTGGGCCATGAGCGCGGAGAACCACTCACCCGTCGTGCGTCCGGAGACCCTGCCCATGGCGCGCATCGTGGCGGCCACCAGCTGCGGGTCCACGCCCGGCCCGTAGTTGGTGCGCTGGGCGAGCAGCCTCGGCGCGCGCGGCACGAGCAGGTCCTGGGGCAGGCGGGCCAGGGCGGCCATGAGCGGCACCAGCGGGCGCCCCGACGAGGACAGCCCTCCCGCCGAGGTGCTCACCAGCACCAGCCCGCGGGTGCGGGGGCCCAGCAGGCCCGGCGCGCGGGCGCTGGCCGACAGCAGCGCCATGCCGCCCATCGAGTGGCCGACCAGCACCAGGGGGCCCTCCGGGGCGCAGGTGTCCACGACGGCCGCGAGGTCGTCGGCGAGGCGGCTGATGGCGGCCACGGAGCGCGCCGCGGGGGCCAGCGGGCCGCGGGCGGCCGAGGAGCCGTGGCCGCGCTGGTCGTAGCGGACCACGCGCACGTCGGGGCGCTCCTCGGCGAGCACGGCCAGCGTGCGGTCCCACACCACCGCGCTGAGGGTCCACCCGTGCACGAGGACCACCGTGGGCGCTGCCGTCCGCCGGCCGGCCAGGCGCTCGCGCCAGCGCACCGAGGGCGGCCTGGCCGGCTCGTGGACGTAGGTCGCCAGCGCGGCGCCGTCGTCGGCGAGCACCCAGCCGTCCGGCTCGCGGGGTCCCTCGGCCTGGCTCGTCGTCGCGGTGGCGGGCGCCCCCTCCAGCCCGTGCAGCACGGCCCGCGAGGACCGTGCGGAGCCGTGCGGGCGCTGCCCCCCCAGCCGCCGCGAGGACCCGGCGAGCCCGGCGTCGCGCCAGCGCCGCCGCCGCTGCGGCCCCGGTCGCGCAGACGGGAGGCGCTCAGCTCTCACCGGAGTGGCTCAGGCGAGGTCGACGACGACCGGGGCGTGGTCGGAGGCGCCCTTGCCCTTGCGCTCCTCGCGGTCGATCGAGGCCCCGGTGACCCGGCCGGCCAGGGCCGGGGAGCACAGGGCGAAGTCGATCCTCATGCCCTCGCGGCGGGGGAAGCGGAGCTGCTTGTAGTCCCAGTACGTGTACGTGCCCGGCCCCGGCGCGTGGGGCCTGACGACGTCGGCGAAGCCCGCGTCGACCACCGCGTAGAACGCCTCCCGCTCCGCGGGCGTCACGTGCGTGGAGCCCTCGAAGACGCTCATGTCCCACACGTCCTCGTCCTGCGGCGCGACGTTCCAGTCGCCGCACAGGGCGACCTGCGCCTGCGGGTCGGCGGCGAGCCAGCCCGCCCCGGCCTCGCGCAGCGCGGCGAGCCACTCGAGCTTGTACTGCAGGTGCGGGTCCTCCAGGGACCGTCCGTTGGGCACGTACAGGCTCCACACGCGCACACCGCCGCACGTGGCACCGATGGCGCGCGCCTCGGCGGCGGCCTCGACGTCGGGGGAGGAGGACCAGCCGGGCTGGCCGGGGAAGCCGACCTCGACCTCCTCCAGGCCCACGCGGGAGAGCACGGCCACGCCGTTCCACTGGTTCAGGCCGACGTGCGCCGCCTCGTAGCCGACCTCGCGGAACGCCTCGTGGGGGAACTGGGAGTCCTTGCACTTGGTCTCCTGCAGGGCCACCACGTCGACGTCGCTGCGCTGCAGCCAGGCCACGGCCCGGTCGACCCGGGCGCGCACGGAGTTGACGTTCCAGGTGGCGATCCGCACGCCCGCGACGCTACTCGACGGCGCCGGGGGCGGCCCGGCGCGAGGGGCCGGCCGCCAGGGCGCCGCTCAGCGCTCGGGACGGCAGGTGCCGCAGGCGGCTGCACCGGCGGGCGCGGCGACGTCGCCGTCCTCGTCCTGGCCCGCCCGGGCGAGCTCGGCGGCCTGGTCCTCGAGCGCGCGGACGCGCTCGGCCTCGACGGCGGCGGCCAGGCGCGCCTCCTCACCGTGCAGCACGGGCGGGCGGGCGAGGGCGCGGCGGGTGAAGACGAGGTACACGGCCAGCGCCACCAGGAGGGCGCCCGCCATGATCAGTCCCATCGAGGTCGCCGGCGCGAACGGCAGCGCCCCGCCCAGGGGGGCGGCGGCGGCCGCGACGCCGTGCTGGGAGGCCCCCAGCAGCGCAGCGGTCGCGCCGGCGGCGGTGGCGTGGCGCTCCAGGGCCAGCACGGGGCTGTTGGGCATCACCAGGCCGACGCAGAACATCGTCATCCACAGGGGGACCAGCAGGCCCAGCAGCCCGCCGGCCCCGGTGGTGGCGGCGGCCAGCAGCAGCAGGCCGCTGGCCGCGCCCGCGACCAGACCGGTCACCATCAGGCCTTGGGAGGAGAAGCGGTGCACCAGCGAGCCGTTCACCTGGGTGCCCAGCACGAGCATGCCGCCGCCGGTGGCGAAGGCGACGCCGAAGGCCGCGGCGCTCAGCCCGTACTGCTGCTGGAAGGCGAAGGAGGACTGCGCCACGTACCCGAAGATCGCGGACATCGACATGCCGGCCACGAGGACGATCCCGATGAGGGCGGGGTCGCGCAGCAGGCCGGCGTACCCGCGCAGCGCGGGGGCCAGCCGGAAGCGGCGCCGCTGGCGCACCGGCACCGTCTCGGGCAGCAGCACGCCGACGGCGACGGCCAGCGCGGCCGACAGGACCGCGAGCGCCACGAACAGCCCGCGCCAGTGGAAGAGCTCGAGCAGCACCCCGCCGATGGTCGGGGCGAACAGCGGCGAGACGCCGACGATGACCATGAGGCGCGCCTGCAGGCGCGCGGCGCCGCGCCCCTCGAACTTGTCGCGCACCACCGCCAGGGCGATGACCGACGCGGAGGCGGTGCCCAGGCCCTGCACCACCCGCAGCGCGGACAGCACCTCGATCGTGGGCGCGAGCGCGCACAGCAGCGAGGCGACCACGTGCACGCCCAGGCCGGCCAGCAGCGGGCGGCGCCGTCCGACCGCGTCGGACAGCGGCCCCACGAGCAGCATGCCGAGCGCGACGCCGACCATCGTGCCGGTCAGGGTCAGCTGCACCTGGGAGGTCGAGGCCCCCAGCTCGGACTCCAGCTGGGGGAAGGCCGGCAGGTACAGGTCGATGGTGAAGGCGCCCAGGGCGGCGAGGCTGCCGAGCAGCACCACCCACGCGGCGCGGCGGCGCAGCGGGAGCGCGGTGAAGTCGCGCTCGCGGGGCACGGCGGCCGGGGCGGCCGAGGTGGCTGAGGTGGCGGTGCGGGGCGCGGCAGAGGTCGACACGGGAGTCGGCACAGTCCTGTCGGACGTCGGGTGAGGGCAGGCGATTGCTCACGACAACCAGCCACCCCCAGTTTCTCACGTTGGAAGCCGTTCGTCACGGCCAATCCCGAGGAGGTGGTCGGGAACCGGCCGCGGGGCGCCCGCCGGTCACGGGGTGGCGGCTCACTAGCCTGCGCCCGTGACCAGCGACGCCACCAGCGACCAGACCCCCGCGCCCGGCGCCGCCCGCGCCCGCCTGCTGCAGCTCGTCTCCGAGCTCGCCGTCGTGCGCGGCCGGGTGACGCTGTCCTCGGGGGCCGAGGCGGACTACTACGTCGACCTGCGCCGGGTGACGCTCCACCACGAGGCGGCCCCGCTCGTCGGGCAGGTGGTCCTCGACCTGCTGTCCGAGCAGCTGCCCGGCGGCCTGGGGGGCGTGGACGCCGTGGGGGGGCTGACGATGGGCGCCGACCCGGTGGCGTGCGCGCTGCTGCACGCCGCCCGGGCCAGCGGGGCGGCGCCGCTGGACGCCTTCGTCGTGCGCAAGGAGGCCAAGGCGCACGGGCTGCAGCGCCGGGTGGAGGGCCCCGACGTCGCGGGCCGTCGCGTGGTGGCCGTGGAGGACACCTCCACCACGGGCGGCTCGGTGCTCACCGCCGTCACGGCGCTGCGGGAGGCGGGCGCCGAGGTGGTGGCCGTCGCCGTGATCCTCGACCGGGCGACCGGCGCCCGGGAGGTCGTGGAGGCCCAGGGGCTGCCCTACCTGGCCGCCTACTCCGTGGACGAGCTCGGCCTCTGACCCCCGGCCGGCCCCCCGGCCGACCCCTCGCCGGGCACCCCGTGCCCGTCGCCGCGGCGCCGCTGCCAGCGGCGCCGCGCGGCGGCGGCCAGCGGCACCACGACGGACAGCGCGACCGCCGTGCCCGCCACCGCGTAGGCCGCGGTCTTCAGCCACGGCACGGTGGCGGCGTAGTAGCCCAGCACGATCAGGCCCGCGCCCCACACCAGGGCACCGGCCAGCGTGGCGGCCAGGAACTGGGAGTACCGCATGCGCGAGACCCCGGCCAGCACCGGCACGAAGGTGCGCGCCCAGGGGATGAAGCGCGCCACCACCAGGGCCACCGGGCCGAAGCGCTCGTAGAAGGCCTCCGCCCGCTCCAGGTGGGCCAGCACCCTGGGGGGCCGCCGCTCCAGCCACGGCCGCCCGTAGCGAGCCCCCGTCCAGTAGCCCACCGCGTTGCCGGCGGTCGCGGTCACGGCCGTGCCGCCGGCCAGCAGCCACAGGCTCACCCCCGGGGAGGCCTGCGCCACCAGGCCCGCCGTGAACAGCACCGTGTCCCCGGGCATCCAGAACGCCACGAGGATCCCGGACTCCACGAAGACCAGGCCCCACACGACGGCGTAGAGGGCTCCCGCGGAGAGGTCGGCGAGGTCTGGCACGGCAGCGGGCCCGGTCGTCGTCCTCAGACGAGGTCGACGACGTCCGCGATCGAGTCGACGGTGCGGTGCGGGCGGAAGGGGAAGCGCTCGACGTCCGCGCGCGAGGTGGAGCCCGTCAGCACGAGGATCGTCTCCAGGCCCGCCTCGATGCCGGCGACGACGTCGGTGTCCATCCGGTCACCGATCATCACCGTGGTCTCGGAGTGGGCGTCGATGGCGTTGAGCGCCGAGCGGAACATCATGGGGTTGGGCTTGCCGACGTAGTAGGGCTCCCGGCCCGTGATCTTGGTGATCATCGCGGCGACGGCGCCGGTGGCCGGCAGCTTGCCCTCCAGCGACGGCCCGGAGGCGTCGGGGTTGGTGGCGATGAAGCGCGCACCGCCCTCGACCAGGCGCACCGCTCGGGTGATGGCCGAGAAGGAGTACGTGCGCGTCTCGCCCAGGACCACGTAGTCGGGGTCGGTCTCGGTGAGGGTGTAGCCCGCCTCGTGCAGCGCCGTGGTCAGCCCGGCCTCCCCGATGACGTACGCCGACCCCCCGGGGTTCTGCTCGGCCAGGAACGTGGCGGTCGCCAGCGCCGAGGTGTAGATCGCCCCCTCGGGCACGTCGAGCCCGGAGGCGTGCAGGCGTGCGCGCAGGTCGCGCGGGGTGTAGATCGAGTTGTTGGTGAGCACGAGGAAGCGCCGCCCGCGCTCCTGCAGCCGCGTGAGGAAGGCGCTCGCCCCCGGGATGGCGGAGCCCTCGTGGACCAGGACCCCGTCCATGTCGGTCAGCCACGTCACCGGGGCCGCGCGCTCGCTCACCAGCCCACCCTAGGGCGGTCGTGCTCGCGGGCGCGCGGTGCGCCGCGGCGGGCCTCACGACGTCGTCGACTGCTCCGGCGGGGCACCACCGGGGGCGCCGTCGGGCGGCGTCCCGCCCGGCCCTCCCTGCCCGCCGCCCGCGGGGGCGGACATCCCGGTGGCGGCCTGCGTCGTGGCGTCGACACCGACCCTGAGGTTCACGACGTACCCGCTGGCGGCGTCACCGGTGACCGCCGGGGTCTGGCTGGCGCCCTGGTCGTCGCTGAAGACGTTGTCGGTGGCCAGGCTCACCTGCGCCAGGTTGGTGACCGACTGCTCGTAGCCGCTGGTGGCGTAGACCGCCTCGCAGACGTCCTGCGGCAGGGCGACCTGGGAGGTGGCGATGGCGTTGCTGGCGTCCGTGGTCGAGGAGGCGTCGGGGTAGACCTCGAAGTGGATGTGCGGCCAGCGCCCGGAGTAGCAGGCGGGGAAGATGCTCGTGAACTGCACCCGGCCCGAGGCGTCCGCCACCTGCACCCCGCGCAGGTAGTCCTCCGCGGTGAGGCCGTCGCTGTACATCGAGTACTTCCCGTTCCGGTCGCAGTGCCAGACGTAGACGGCCGCGCCCTCGTAGGCGGCGCCCCCGTCAGCCAGGTCCACCAGGTCCAGCTGGAGCGTCATGGGGACGCCCTCGGCGGTGGTGGAGGTGCCGGAGCTGGTGCGGATGTCGGACCTGACGATCCCGCTCTCCTCCAGCGCGTCCGGGCCGTTGGACCCGTCCCCGGGGTAGGGGCCGGCCGTCTCCTCGGGGATCTCCGCCAGGCCCGAGGTCGTCGTCGCGGCGCTCGTCGAGGTGCTGGTCGTGCTGGCCGCGTCGGCGCTGCCGCACGCGGCCAGCAGGCCGGCGGCCGCGCCAGCGCCGCCCAGCTGCAGCAGGCGGCGCCGGCCGAGCAGGGTCGCCACGTCGAAGGCGGCGCCCTGGTCGTCGACGTCCTCGTGCTGGCGCGGCAGGACGCGCCCCTCGTAGGTGCGCAGCTGCCGGTCCGCGCCGCGCCTGGTCCCGAAGATGCCCATGACCGCTCCCACCCTCTGCGGCCCCGCGCTGCGCGGGACCGACCTGCCACGAGGTTCGGGCGGGCGCCGGACGCGTCGCTGGGAGCCTCCTAGGTGCCCGCTGTGGAGGCCGGGCGCCCCAGCGGCAGGCTGTCGTGCGTGGTGGAGCGGACGGCGGTGGAGGGAGCCGGGGACGACGACGAGCGGGTGCGCGCCGTCGGCGTCGGCCCCTGGGCGGACGAGCGGGGCGGGACGCCTCCCGAGGACCCGCGCCTGGACCCGCAGCTGCTGCGCGAGGGGGACCGGCGCAACGTCGTCGACCGGTACCGCTACTGGAGCGAGGCGGCGATCCGCGCCGACCTCGCCGAGCGCCGCGCGCGCGACTGGCCCGGCGCGGAGCTGCACGTGGCGGTGGAGGGGTTCCGGCACGACATGAACGTCGGCTCGGTGGCCCGCACGGCCAACGCCGCTGGAGCCGCGGGCTTCCACGTGGTCGCCGACCGGCGCTGGAACCGCCGCGGCGCCATGGCCACCGACAGGTACCTGGCCGTGCACCACCACGCGAGCGCCGCCGACCTGCTGGTGTGGGCCGCCGCGCGCGACCTGGTGCTGGTGGGCCTCGACAACGCGCCGGGGGCGTCGCCCCTGGAGACGGCGGACCTGCCCGCCCGCTGCCTGCTCGTGGTCGGCTCCGAGGGGACGGGCCTGTCGGCCCAGGTCGTGGCCGCCAGCGCCCTGCTGGTGGAGATCGCGCAGTTCGGGTCGACCCGGTCGATGAACGCCGGCGCGGCGGCCGCGGTGGCCGTGCACGCGTGGCTGCGCCGCCACGCCTTCGGCCAGGTGCCACCGCGGGCGTGAGCCGCCGACCTCGATCGACTTGCGTGCTGCCGGCAACGGTCTGAGCGTTCACCTCGGCCATCGCCGACGGCGGCGCCGGCCGTGAGGAGCGCGACGTGCCACAGCCACCCACCCGTCCGACCCGGGGGCGCCTGGCCGACCTCGCCTTCGACATCCGGTCGGTCATCGGCGCCCTGTTCGTCGTCTACGGCCTGGTCTGCCTCGTCTGGGGGCTGGTGTCCTTCCCCGCCGAGGCGGCCGAGAAGACCGGCGGGATCAACCTCAACCTCTGGGCCGGCCTCGGCATGCTCCTCATGGGCGCCGCCTTCCTCGTCTGGGTGGTCACCAGCCCGCTGACCCAGGACGACCCCGCCGTGCGCGAGGCCCTCCAGGAGGCCGACGACGAGGGCGCCCGCGGCGGGGAGCAGCGGTGAGCGCCGTGCTGGCCGCGGGCACCACCGGCGCCACCCGCATCGACGCCGGCGCGGGCGACTACGTGCTGGTCGCCCTGTACTTCGTCGTCGTGCTGGGCATCGGGCTGCTGGCCCGCCGGCGCATCTCCTCCAGCCTCGACTTCCTGCTGTCGGGCAGGTCGCTGCCGGCCTGGATCACCGGCCTGGCGTTCGTCTCGGCCAACCTCGGCGCCATCGAGCTGCTCGGGCAGGCCGCCAACGGCGCGCAGTTCGGGGAGCAGGCCTTCCACTACTACTGGATCGGCGCCATCCCGGCCATGGTCTTCCTCGGCCTGGTGATGATGCCCTTCTACTACGGCTCGAAGGTCCGCAGCGTCCCCGAGTTCCTCGGGCGCCGCTTCGACGCCAAGACCCAGCGGCTGCAGGGCCTGCTGTTCGCCCTGGCCTCGGTGCTGCTGGCCGGCGTCAACCTGTACGCCATGGCCATCGTGGTCAACGCCCTGCTCGGGCTGCCCACCTGGCTCGCCATCGTGCTGGCCGGCGTCATCGTGCTGGCCTACACCTTCCTCGGCGGCCTGTCCGCGGCCATCTACAACGAGGTGCTCCAGTTCTTCGTCATCGTCGCCACGATGGTGCCCCTCACGCTGGTCGGCCTGCACCGGGTGGGCGGCTGGGGCGGCCTGGTCGGCCAGCTCACCGACCAGGGCAGCGGCTCGATGCTGCAGGCCTTCCCCGGCAACGACCTGACCGGCATCGCCAGCGGCGTCGGCTCGACCATCGGGGTGGTCCTCGGCCTCGGCTTCGTCACCTCCTTCGGCTACTGGACCACGAACTTCACCGAGGTCCAGCGCGCGTTCTCGGCGCGCAGCGCTTCCGCCGCGCAGCGCACCCCGCTCATCGCGGCGTTCCCCAAGGTCCTCATCGCCCTGGTCATCATCGTCCCCGGCATGGTCGCCGCGGTGCTGGTCCCCGGCATCGCCGACCTCAAGACCGGGGGCGACGGCGGGGGCGCCACCTACAACGACGCCGTGCCGCTGCTGCTGGACGAGCTGCTGCCCAACGGCTTCCTGGGCGTCGCGCTCGCCGGCCTCATCGCCGCCTTCATGGCCGGCATGGCCGCCAACGTCAGCTCCTTCAACACCGTGGTCACCTACGACCTCTGGCAGGACTGGGTGCGTCCGGGGCGCGACGACCAGCACTACCTGCGGGTGGGCCGCGCGGTCACCGTCATCGGCACCGCGCTGGCGATCGGCACCGCCTTCATCGCCGCGGGATTCACCAACATCATGGACTACATCCAGACCCTGTTCTCCTTCTTCAACGTGCCCCTGTTCGCGGTCTTCGTCTTCGGGCTGTTCTGGAAGCGGATGACCGGCTCGGCCGGCTTCTGGGGCCTGGTCAGCGGCACCCTCGGTGCCGTCGTGGTCTTCGTGCTCAACCAGACCGGGGCGCTGACCCTGTCCGGGCAGGGCTCCGCCTTCCTGGGCGGCGGGGTCGCGATGGTGGTCGCCGTGCTGGTCGGCTACCTGGTCTCCCTCGGTGGCCGCCCGAGGCCGGAGGCGGACCTGCGCGGGCTCGTGTGGTCCCTGACGCCCCGCGAGGTGCGCGCGGTGCCCCGCGAACCGGGCGTCCTGCGCTCGCCGGCGGTGCTCTCGGTGTCGGCGCTCGCGCTGGCCACAGCGGGGTACGTGGTGTTCGCCGTCATCTGAGCCGGTGGGAGGATCGGCGGCGAAGCACCCGACGAGGAGGGACCCACGCATGCCCATCGCCACCCCCGAGGTCTACGCGGAGATGCTGGAGAAGGCGAAGGCCGGCTCCTTCGCCTACCCGGCGATCAACATCACGAGCTCGTCGACCATCACCGCCGCCATCCAGGGCTTCGCGGAGGCCGGCAGCGACGGCATCATCCAGGTCTCCACCGGCGGCGCGGAGTACGCCTCCGGCTCGACGGTCAAGGACATGGTCCGCGGGGCCGAGGCGCTCGCCGAGTACGCCCACCACGTGGCCAAGGGCTACGGCGTGAACATCGCGCTGCACACCGACCACTGCCCGGCCGACAAGCTGGACAAGTACGTGCGGCCCCTGCTGGCCATCAGCGAGGAGCGCGTCAAGAACGGCCGCGACCCGCTGTTCCAGTCGCACATGTTCGACGGCTCCGCCGTCCCGCTGGACGAGAACCTCTCCATCGCCACCGAGCTGCTCGAGCGCTGCTCGGCGGCCAAGGTCGTCCTCGAGATCGAGGTCGGCGTCGTCGGCGGCGAGGAGGACGGCGTCGCCAACGAGATCAACGACCAGCTGTACTCCACCCCCGAGGACGCCATCGCCACCGCGAAGGCCCTCGGGGTCGGGGAGAAGGGCTACTACCTGACGGCCCTGACCTTCGGCAACGTGCACGGCGTCTACAAGCCGGGCAACGTCAAGCTCCGACCCGAGGTGCTCAAGGCGGCGCAGGACGCCGTCTCGAAGGAGTTCGGCGGCGGCGACAAGCCCTTCGCGCTCGTCTTCCACGGCGGCTCCGGCTCCACCGCCGAGGAGATCGGCCAGGCCGTCGACTTCGGCGTCGTGAAGATGAACATCGACACCGACACGCAGTACGCCTACACGCGTCCCGTCGCCGACTTCATGCTGAAGAACTACGACGGCGTGCTGAAGATCGACGGCGAGGTCGGCAACAAGAAGCAGTACGACCCGCGCGCCTGGGGCAAGATCGCCGAGGCCGGGATGGCCGCCCGCGTCAAGGAGGCCTGCGAGCACCTGCGCTCGGCCGGGACCTCGCTGGGCGCCTGACGGGTCCCACCCGACGACGAAGGCCCCCCGGCTGGTGCCGGGGGGCCTTCGCGGTGCCGGGGCACCTGCTCGCGTCAGGCGACCAGGCCCCCGCCGGGGCCGTCGCTGCCGTCGTCGGAGCCGTCGGGGAGCGTGTGGTCGATGCCCGGGTCGTCCTCGACCACGCGCAGGACCTGGCTGATGCTCGTCACCTGGATGAGGAAGCGGACCAGGTCGGGCGGGCGGATCAGCACGAGCTTGGACGGGCTGCGCGACGCCAGCCGCGCCAGGAACGCCACGCCCGTGGAGTCCATGAAGGTCACGTTGCGGACGTCCACCTCGACCGGGAGCCCGGAGGCCTCCGCGTCGGCCGACGCCTCGAGGAGCTCCTGGCCGAGCTCGGCGTCGACCTCCCCGGTCAGCACGACGCGCGTCTTGCGACTGCCGAGGATGACGTGCACGGACCCCGGCTCGCCGCCGTCCTGATCCTGCTCCGGACCTGCCACCCGCACCCCACCTCCACACCGCTGGTCACCGCACCCACCCGCGGCGGCCGCTGCGCCCGCTCGCTGGAGCGCACGGCTCCCCGGACGATACGGGGTGGTCGCCCCCCAGCGGCAGCGGCCCGCCCGCGGCGCGTCCCGGCCCCGGGCTCAGGCGGAGGGGCGGCGCCAGGGGCCGGGGCCCGCGGCCGGGGCGCAGCGGTGGTCGGCGTCGACCTCGTAGGCGTCCAGCGCGCCGCACAGCTCCAGCACGAAGCCCACCCGCTCGTCGGCCCCGCGCAGCACGGCGCGCGCTCCCGACCGCTTGGCGGTCTCGGCCAGCGCGATGAGGAAGGCCGCGCCGGCGGAGTCGACGAAGCCGACCGAGCACAGGTCGACGACGACCCGCGCGACCTCCGGCCCCGCCGCGCGCGCGGTGAGCTCGGGGAAGCGCGCCCGCTCGGCGAGGTCGAGGTCGCCCTCGGCGCTGACGGTCAGCGTCGACCCCGCCACGGTGGCCTCGATCACGGACAGCGACGGTAGCCGACGCAGCGCAGCACCCACGGGCCGCCACCCGTCCCGCCCTGCCGGTCGCGGCGCGCGGCGGCAGGATGCTGGCATGTCCTCCCCGATGTCCCTGCCGACCCCCGGAGCCCCGGGGAGCCACGGCGGAGCCGTGCCGGGCCCGCCCTCCACGCTGCTCCCCGACGACGGACCGGAGGTCGCCGCGGCGGCGCTGCTGCGCGACGACGTCGACCCCGCGGACGTCGCGGCCGCCCATCCGGCCTCCAGCCTGGCCTGGTCGGTGCTGGCCGCCCGCGCCTACGCCTCCGGCAACCCGGTGGAGGCGTACGCCTACGCGCGCACCGGCTACCACCGCGGGCTCGACGCCCTGCGCCGCGCGGGCTGGCGCGGGGCCGGGCCGGTGCCGTGGCACCACGAGCCCAACCGCGGGTTCCTGCGGTCGCTGGCGTGGCTCGGGCGCGCCGCCGGTGCCATCGGCGAGGCCGACGAGGCGCAGCGCTGCACCGACTTCCTCGCCGCCTGCGACCCCGACGCCGTCGACCGGCTCGGCGGGGACCTGGCGCCGTGAGCCCAGCGCCCGCCCGCCGCGCCACCGTGGTCGGTGCCGGCATCTCCGGCGTCGCCTGCGCGCAGGCGCTGGCCGCCGCCGGCGTCGCCGTGCGCGTGCTCGACCGCGGCCGGCGCACCGGCGGACGCCTGGGCACGCGCCGGGTGGAGCTGGCCGACGGCTCCCTGCACGTGGTCGACACCGGAGCCGCCTACTTCACCGTGTCCGACGAGGACTTCGCCGCGCTGGTCTCGGCCTGGAGCACCGAGGGCCTGGCGCGGCCGTGGACCGACACCCTCAGCCTGCTGGGGCCGGACGGGCCGCGCGGCTCGACCACCGGCCCCCAGCGGTGGAGCGCGCCCGGCTCCCTGCGCGGCCTCGTCGAGCACCTCGCGCGCGGCCTGGAGGTCACGTCCCAGCACGCCGTCCGGTCCGTCGGCGTGGTCGACGGCCTGCCGTCGGTGGACGGCGAGGGCGTCGACGCCGTCGTCCTCGCCATGCCCGACCCGCAGGCCGGCCGCCTGCTCGACGTCGCCGCCTCACCCGGCCTGGCCTCCGCCCGCCGCGTGCTCTCACGCCCCTGGAACGCCGTGACCACGGTGTACGCCAGCTGGGACGAGGCCTGGTGGCCCTCGCTGGACGCCGGCTTCGTGGCCGACGACGACCTGGTGTCCCTGCTGGCCGACGACGGGTCGCGCCGCGGTGACGGCGCCCCGGTGCTCGTGGCGCACAGCACCCCGGAGGCCGCGCGCGGAGCCCTGGGAGACCCGGACTCCCTCGTGGCGCCCGTGCTGGCCCGGCTGCCGCACCTGCTCGGCGCGGACCCCGCCGCGGTGCCCGCCCCGCGCACCGCCGCGGCCCACCGCTGGTCCTTCGCCTCTCCGGAGCAGGCCCACGACCAGCCCCACCTGCTCACGGCCGTGGCCGGGGGGCTGCTGGGCGTGTGCGGTGACGGCTGGGCCGCCACGCCCAGCGGCAAGCCGCGCGTGGAGCAGGCCTGGCGCTCCGGGCGCGACCTGGGCAGGGAGCTGGCCGAGCGCCTCTCCTGAACTGCCGCGCGCGGGCGCGCGGGCGCGCGCCCGCGCCGGGCGGGTCAGCGGGGGACGAGGACCTGCCAGGCGCGTCCCGCGCAGCGCCAGTGCCAGCGGGTGCGCGGCTGCGACAGGTCGCCGTCGGCGTTGACCTCGAAGGGCCGCCCGTCCACGGACTCGACCACCACGTCGCAGCCCCGCACGGCGGCGGTGTCGCGCCGCTCCACGTGCTCCCCCCGCACCATCGCCGCCGCGAAGCCGGCGCGCGCCAGCGGTCCGGTGGCCGCCGAGACCACGACGTCCACCTGCCCGTCGTGGGGCGTGGCGGCGGGCGACAGGCGGGCGCCGCCGCCCACGGTGCTGCCGAGGTTGACCGCCACGAGCAGCACCCCGGAGCGCCCGTCGTGCACCTCCTCGCCGTCGACCACCACCCGCAGGTGCCACGGGCGCGCGGCGACGCCGGCGGCCAGCGCTCCGGCGGGGTAGGCCAGCTGCCGCAGCACCCGCTTGCCGGTCCGCGCGCGCTTGGCGGCCGAGACGCCGATGCCGGCGTGCACGGCGTTGACCACGACGCCGTCCTCGGTGCCGTCGTCGGCGAGGGAGACCACCAACTCCACCGGTGACGGCCTGCCCTCCAGGGCGGTGCGCGCCGCGAGGGTCGCGGCGCCGACCTGCAGCCCCAGGCTGCGGGCGAGGTCGTTGCCGGTGCCGAGCGGCACCACCCCGACCGGCCCGGCGCCGTGCACCCCCTCCAGCCCGCCCAGGGCGTGCAGGGCGCTGATCGCCGCGTGGACCGACCCGTCGCCGCCCAGGACCACCAGCCGGCGCCCCCCCAGCCCCGCGAGGGCGCGGCGCAGGTCCTCGGGGCCGGTGGTGCGGGCGACCTCCAGACCGCCGGGGGGCAGGGAGGCCTCGAGGACGGCGAGGGCGTCCCGCGCGGCGGGCGTGCGGGCGGACCCGGCGCCGGCGTTCACCACCGCGAGGGCCGCCTGCGGTCGCTGGTCGGGGTCGTGGCTGCTCACCGGGCCAGGGTGGCAGCACGGATTCGGGTCGGGGGCGCCTCACCCGCTAGCCTCGGCCGGTAACGACTCCGAGACCCGCAGGAGGGTCCGCATGCCCGCGATCGTGCTCGTCGGGGCCCAGTGGGGAGACGAGGGCAAGGGCAAGGCCACCGACGTCCTCGGCTCCCGCGTCGAGGCCGTCGTGAAGTTCAACGGCGGCAACAACGCCGGTCACACCGTCGTCGTCGGCGACGAGAAGTACGCCCTGCACCTGCTCCCCTCCGGCATCCTCACCCCCGGCGTGACCCCGGTCATCGGCAACGGCGTGGTCATCGACCCCTCCGTGCTCTTCGAGGAGATCGAGGGCCTCACCGCCCGCGGGGTCGACTGCTCGAAGCTGCTGGTCTCCGCCAGCGCGCACCTCATCGCGCCGTACCACCGCACCGTCGACAGGGTCACCGAGCGCTTCCTCGGGGTGCGCCGCATCGGGACGACGGGGCGCGGCATCGGCCCCGCCTACGCGGACAAGGTCAACCGCATCGGCCTGCGCGTGCAGGACCTCTTCGACGAGAAGATCCTCGCGCAGAAGGTCGAGGGCGCCCTGGAGACCCGCAACCAGCTGCTGGTGAAGGTGTTCAACCGCCGCGCGATCACCGTCGACGAGGTCGTCGACGAGCTGCTGTCCTACGCCGACCGGCTGCGGCCCATGGTGCGCGACACCGGCCTGGAGCTGACCCGCATGCTCGACGCCGGGCAGACGGTGCTCTTCGAGGGCGGCCAGGCCACGATGCTGGACATCGACCACGGCACCTACCCGTTCGTGACCTCCTCCAACGCCACGGCGGGCGGGGCCTGCACCGGCTCGGGGATCCCGCCCAACCGCGTGGACAGGATCGTGGGGGTGGCCAAGGCCTACATCACGCGCGTGGGCGAGGGGCCCTTCCCCACCGAGCTGCTCGACGACGTCGGCGAGGGCCTGCGCCGCGCCGGCGGCGAGTTCGGCACGACCACCGGGCGCCCCCGGCGCACCGGCTGGTACGACGCCCTCATCGCCCGCTACGCCTCGCGCGTCAACGGCCTGACCGACCTCGTGCTCACCAAGCTCGACGTGCTCACCGGCTACGAGCGCATCCCGGTGTGCACGGCCTACGAGGTCGACGGCGTCAAGCACACCGAGATCCCCCTGACGCAGACCGACTTCCACCACGCCGTGCCGGTCTACGAGGAGTTCGAGGGCTGGGACGAGGACATCAGCGGCGCCCGGGAGTTCTCCGACCTCCCGAAGGCCGCCCAGGAGTACGTGCTGGCGCTGGAGGACCTCTCCGGCGTGCGCATCAGCGCGGTGGGCGTGGGCCCGGACCGCGACCAGATCGTCGTGCGCACCGACCTGCTGGAGGGCTGATCCCGATGCCGAGCACCGCCGTGCCGAGCGCCACCGCACCGAGCGCCGCCGGGGCCCCAGCGGCCACCGCGGGGGCGGCGGCCGCCTCGGTGGTCCCGCCCGCCCGCCCCGTCGACGCAGCCGCCGTCGCCCGCACCCGCGAGCTGGACCGCGCCCACGTCTTCCACTCCTGGTCGGCCCAGAAGCTCATCTCGCCGATGGTCGTCACCGGCGCGGAGGGCTCCTGGGTCTACGACGGCGAGGGCCGCCCGCTGCTCGACTTCTCCAGCCAGCTGGTGTTCACCAACGTCGGCCACGCCCACCCGGCGGTGGTCTCCGCGATCGGCGAGCAGGCCGCCCGGCTCGCCACGGTCGCGCCCCAGCACGCCGTCGACGTGCGCGGCGAGGCCGCCCGGCTCATCACCTCCCACCTGCCGGGGGAGCGCCTCAACAAGGTGTTCTTCACCACCGGCGGCGCCGAGGCGAACGAGAACGCCGTGCGCGCGGCCCGCCAGCACACCGGCCGCCGCAAGGTGCTGGCCCGCTACCGCAGCTACCACGGCAACACCCAGACGGCGATCCACCTCACCGGCGACCCGCGCCGCTGGGCCAACGACTCCGGCGCCGAGGGCGTCGTGCACTTCTTCGGCCCCTACCTGTACCGGTCGGTGTTCCACGCGAGCACCGAGGCCGAGGAGTGCGAGCGGGCGCTGGAGCACCTCGAGCAGGTCATCGCGCTCGAGGGCCCGAGCACCATCGCCGCGCTGGTCCTGGAGTCGGTGCCGGGCACGGCCGGGATCATGGTCCCGCCGCCGGGCTACCTCGCCGGGGTGCGCGAGATCACCCGCCGCCACGGCATCCTGCTCGTGCTCGACGAGGTCATGGCCGGGTTCGGGCGCACCGGTACCTGGTTCGGCTACGACGTGCACGGCGACGGCGAGCGCGTCGACCCCGACCTCGTGACCATCGCCAAGGGCGTGAACTCCGGGTACGTGCCGCTGGGCGCCGTGGTGCTCTCCGACGAGGTGGCCGCCACCTTCGACGAGCGGGCCTTCCCCGGCGGGCTCACCTACTCCGGCCACCCGCTGGCGTGCGCCGCGTCCGTGGCCACCATCCGCGCCATGGAGGACGAGGGCCTCGTCGAGCACGCCCGCCACCTCGGCCAGGACGTCATCGGCCCGGCGCTGCGCGAGATCGCCGAGCGGCACGACGTCGTCGGCGAGGTCCGCGGCACCGGCGTGTTCTGGGCCGTGGAGCTCGTGAAGAGCCGCGAGACCCGCGAGCCCGTGGTGCCCGCCGGTGCCACCGGCGCGGCGAACGCGCCCATGGCGGCCTTCACGAGTGCGTGCTTGTCGCGGGGCCTGCTGCCGTTCGTCAACGGCAGCCGCACCCACGTCGTCCCGCCGTGCTCCACCAGCGACGAGGAGGCCCGCTGGGGCCTGGACCAGCTCGACGCCGCGCTCGGCGAGGCGTTCGGGAGCCGCTCGTGAAGGTGCTCGTCGTCGGCTCCGGCGCCCGCGAGCACGCCCTCGCCCGCTCCCTGGCCTCCGACCCCGCGGTCACCGCGGTCTGGGTGGCGCCGGGCGGCCCCGGGCCCGCCTCCGAGCCCGGCGTGCTCGGCTGCCTGCCCGTCGACCCCTGCGACGGCGACGCGGTCACCGCGCTGGCGCAGGAGCTGGGCGTCGACCTGGTCGTCGTGGGTCCCGAGGCGCCCCTGGTCGCGGGTGTCGCCGACGCCGTCCGGGCCTCCGGCACCGCCTGCTTCGGCCCCTCGGCCGACGCCGCGCAGCTGGAGGGCAGCAAGGCCTTCGCCAAGCAGGTCATGGCCGCTGCCGGCGTGCCCACCGCCATGGCGCGCGTCTGCACCACCGCCGAGGAGGTGGCCGAGGCCCTCGACCTCTTCGGCGCCCCGCACGTGGTCAAGGACGACGGCCTGGCCGCCGGCAAGGGCGTCGTGGTGACCTCCTCGCGCGCCGACGCCCTGGAGCACGCCGCGGCCTGCCTGGCGCGCGAGGGCGCGCAGGTCGTGGTCGAGGAGTTCCTCGACGGCCCCGAGGTCTCCCTGTTCGTGCTCACCGACGGCACCGACGTGGTGCCGCTGGCCCCGGCGCAGGACTTCAAGCGCGCCCTGGACGGCGACGAGGGCCCCAACACCGGTGGCATGGGCGCCTACTCCCCCCTGCCCTGGGCCCCGCCCGGGCTCGTCGAGGAGGTGGTGGCGCGGGTCGCCCAGCCGGTCGTGGACGAGATGCGCCGCCGCGGCACGCCCTTCGCCGGCGTCCTGTACTGCGGGCTGGCGCTGACCTCGCGCGGGGTGCGGGTGGTGGAGTTCAACGCCCGCTTCGGCGACCCGGAGACCCAGGTGGTGCTCGCCCGGCTGCGCACGCCGCTCGGCGGGCTGCTGCACGCCTGCGCCACCGGGCGCCTGGGCGCCCACCTGGCCGACACCGGTCCGCTGCGCTGGTCGCGCGGGGCCGCCGTCGTCGTCGTCCTCGCGGCCCCGGGGTACCCGGCCGCGACGACGACCGGCGGGGTGATCACCGGAGCCGACGCCAGCGCCGACGAGGCGGCGTGGGTGCTGCACGCCGGCACCGCCCTCGACGCCAGCGGCGCCCTGGTCAGCGCGGGCGGGCGCGTGCTGTCCGTGGTCGGCTCCGGGCAGGACCTCGCCGCTGCGCGCACCGCCGCCTACGACCGGCTCGCCGCGGTCCGGCTCGAGGGCGCCCAGTGGCGCACGGACGTCGCCAGCGCCGCCGCCGAGGGCGCCCTCACCGCGTCCTGACCCCACCCCGGCCGGTCGCCGGCAGGTCCACCGGCGGAGGACCGGCGCCGCGCGGCAGCGGCCGGCGCGGGGGTGGCCCCGCCGGGTCCGCGGGGTGATGATGCGCTGTGGCCGCCAGCGCAGGCGAGGTCGAGCTCGTCGACCTGTCAGCGGCCGACGACGCCCCCGCCCCACCACGCGGGCCGCGCCGCCGGCCCCGCCGGCGCGCGGCCGCGCCCGCCGCGACCGCCGTGGTGCTCGCGCTGCTGGCCACCGGCGCGTGGCAGCACCGCAGCGCCGTGGCCGACCAGCGCGCCGCCGCGCGCGCCGCGGACGAGCAGCAGCGGGAGCGCGCGGCCCGCGCCGGGGCCAACGCCGTCGAGCACCGCCTGCAGCAGGTCAGGTCCGCCAACCGGGCCGTCACCACGGTCGTCACCAGCGGCTCCGGCGGCGGCGCCGACGTCCTGGGGGAGCCGGAGTGGTGGCCCGCCGACCTCGGGCCGCGGGCCGCCCACACCGACGAGCCCGTGGACCTGCAGGTGGTCGGCACCTGGCCGCAGGCGCCCGAGGCGGCGGGCGTCCAGCGCATCGGCTACCGCCTGGTCACGGGCCTGCCGCAGAGCACCGGCGCGGCGCCGTGCGAGGTGCCCGCCGTCCGCGTCGGCGACTGGAGCGCTGCCCGCGCCGGTGGGGCGCAGCCGCGCTGCACGGTCATGGCCGCCGGGGTCCGCGGGACGGCCGTGCGCACCGGGGACGCCGGGCAGGGCGCCTCCCGGGTCCAGGTGCGCGAGGTGGTGCTGGTCAGCGAGGGACGGGCGGCGTCGGTGGCGGTGTGGAGCACCGGGGATGCTCCCCTGCCGCTGGACGGGCCGCTGCTGGGCGCGGCCGCGGCGGCGCTGCTCGCCACCGGGAGCCCGTCGTGAGCCGGCTGCGGACCCGACCGGAGGCGGGTGCCCGCGGTGGTGCCGACGACCTCGTCCTCGACCTCGACATCGGCGACATCGACGACCTCGACGACGGCCCCGGCGGCGTCGCCGGCGCCCACCCCGGCCGCGCCCACCCCGGCCGCGCCCACGACGACGGACCCGGCGGGGCCTCACCGGTCCGGCGCCGGCGCCGGGGCCGGCTCCTCGCGGCGGGTGCCGCGGTCGCCCTCGTCCTCACCGGCTCCCTCGTGCGCCAGCAGCAGCAGCAGGAGGAGCTGGCGCTGGCCGCACGGACGGCGGCCCAGGCCGCTCGCGCCGACGCCCGTGCCGCCGCGTGGCGGCAGCTGCAGGAGCGCTCGCGCGAGCACGAGCGGCGCGAGGTGGAGGCGCTGGCGCTGCTGCCCGGGGACCTGGCCCGCGAGCAGCGCGTGGTGGTCGAGGCGCTGGAGGGCGCGGCGCCGCGCCTGCCCGACCTCGACTGGTCCACCGCCACGACGCGCACGGTGCGCACGACCGCCCAGCGGCTCGGGGACGGCTCACCGCGGCTCGTCGACGCCCAGCGCACCGCCAGGCCGGCCTCCGCCGGACCCGGCGACGGCGAGGGACCCGTGGCCGCGGTCGCGGTGCCCGCGGCGGCCGGCACGCAGGTCGTGGGCCTGGCCCTCGGTGCGTCCCCGGCCACCTCGGTCAGCTGGCGCATCTCCACGCCGCTGGTCGCTCCGCAGGTCAGCGACCCGTGCGCGGTGCCGGGCGCGCTGCCCGTCCCCGACGGCCGCGACGGCCAGGAGGCACCGGTCTGCTCGGTGCGCACCACCACCAGCCCCTCCGGCGAGGAGCAGGTCGTGGCGGTCCGCTCCTGGCAGCGGCTGCTGGGCAGCCCCGGTGACGCCGCCCCCGTGCGCGTGGTGACGGTGCACCAGGCCGTGCTGCTGGTCGAGCAGCGGTGGACCTTCTCGATCGCCGCGACCGCCGTCGGCAGCCCCGGCAGCGCGGCCTCGGTGCCGCTGCTCAGCCTCGACCAGGCCTCCCTGGCGGTGCGCTGGGCCGCCGAGGCGGCACGCGGCAGGCCCACCCCCGCGCCGCTGCGCGGCACGCCCCTGCCAGGGTTCTCCGGGTGAGCACCCCCGAGCAGGCCGGTCGCCCCGGCGCGCCCGACGCGCCCACCACGCCGGGCTGGCGCCCGCTGCACGCGGGCAAGGTGCGCCAGCTGTACACCGCCCACGACGACCCCTCCCTGCTGCTGCTCGTCGCCAGCGACAGGATCAGCGCCTTCGACCACGTGCTCGCCACGCCGATCCCCGACAAGGGAGCGCTGCTCACCGCGCTGAGCCTGTGGTGGTTCGAGCAGCTGGAGGACTGGGGCCTGGTGCGCCACCACGTGGTCGGCGCCGGCCCGGAGCACGGGGTGCCGCGGCAGGTGGCCGGGCGCGCGATGGTGGTGCGCCGCCTGGACATGCTGCCGGTGGAGTGCATCGCCCGCGGGTACCTGACCGGATCCGGGCTGGCGGAGTACCGGGCCACCGGCTCCCTGGCCGGGGCGGAGCTGCCACCGGGCCTGCAGGACGGCGACCAGCTGCGCGCCCCGCTGTTCACGCCCACCACCAAGGCCGCCGTCGGCCTGCACGACGAGCCCGTCAACGAGGCGGGCGTCGCGGCCCTGGTGGGCGCCGAGCGGGGCGCCCAGCTGCGCGAGGTGACGGTGCAGCTGTACGCGCGCGCCGCTGCCGTGACCGCCGAGCGCGGCGTGCTGCTGGCCGACACCAAGGTCGAGTTCGGCCTGGACCCCGACGGCGACCCCGACGACCCCGCCTCCCTCGTGCTGGGCGACGAGCTGCTGACCCCCGACTCCTCCCGCTTCTGGCCGGCCGACGCCTGGCGGCCGGGGCGCGCCCAGCCCAGCTTCGACAAGCAGTACGTGCGCGACTGGCTCACCTCCCCGGCCTCGGGGTGGTCGCGGGCCTCCTCCGAGCCCCCGCCGCTGCTGCCCGAGGAGGTGGTCGAGCGCACCCGCGACCGCTACGTGGAGGCGTTCGAGCGGATCACCGGGCGGCGCTGGCACTGACGGCGGCCATCGGGCACCGTGGCGGGGTGCCCACGCCCTCGCACAGCCACGACCTGCACCCCTCCGACCAGCAGACGACGCCCGCGGGCGAGGTCACCGAGACCGACGTCGTCGTCATCGGTGGCGGCCCCGTCGGGGAGAACGTCGCCGCCCGCGCCGTCCGCGGCGGACTGAGCGCCGTGGTCGTCGAGACGGAGCTGCTGGGCGGTGAGTGCTCCTACTGGGCGTGCATGCCGTCCAAGGCGCTCATCCGCCCCACCCAGGCGCTGGCCGCCGCGCGCCGGCTCCCCGGAGCGCGCGAGGCGGTCACCGGCGAGGTCGACGCCGCCGCCGTCCTGGCCCGCCGCGACTCCTTCACCTCCGGGTGGGACGACGGCAGCCAGGTGGAGTGGGCCGTCGGCGCCGACATCACCGTGGTCCGCGGGCACGGGCGCCTGGCCGGCGAGCGGCGCGTGGAGGTCAGCGCGCCCGCCGCCGGCGGCTCCGGCGACGGCTCGACGACGACCATCACCGCCCGCCGCGCCGTCGTCGTCGCCACCGGCTCAACCCCGGCCCTCCCGCCGGTGGACGGGCTGCGCGGGCCCTCGCCCGTCGCGCACTGGGGCAGCCGGGAGGCCACGAGCGCCACCGAGGTGCCCGCCAGCCTGCTGGTGCTCGGCGCCGGAGTGGTCGGGTGCGAGCTGGCGCAGGCCTTCGCGCGGCTCGGCTCCCGCGTGACGCTGGTGGCGTCCTCGACGCTGCTCGGCAAGGCCGAGGCGCGGGCCGGCGAGCTGGTGGCCGAGGCGCTGCGCGAGGACGGCGTGGACGTCCGCCTGCACGCGCGGGCCGCCTCCGTGACCCGGGACGGCGACGCCGGGCCGGTGACGCTGGTGCTGGCCGACGGCACCGCGCTGACCGCCGACGAGCTGCTCGTGGCCACGGGCCGCCGCCCCGCCACGGGCGACGTCGGGCTCGACACCGTGGGGCTGCCCACCGACGCCCCGCTCGCCGTGGACACCACCGGCGCGGCCACGGGCCTGGACCAGGGCGACCAGCCGTGGCTGTACGGCGCCGGCGACGTCACCGGCGACGCGCCGCTCACGCACATGGGCAAGTACGCCGGCCGCGCCGTCGGCGACGTCATCGCCGCCCGCGCGAAGGGCGAGCCGGTGCGCGACGGCGCCTGGGGCGCCCACGCCACCACCGCCCAGCAGCGCGCGGTCACGCAGGTGACCTTCACCGACCCGGAGGTGACCTCGGTGGGCCTGACCGCAGCGGCGGCGGAGGAGGCGGGGCTGCGCACCCGCGTGGTCGACCTCGACATCGCCGTGGCCGGGTCCTCGCTGGCCGCTGACGGGTACACCGGGTGGGCGCGCATGGTGGTCGACGAGGACCGCCGCGTCGTGGTGGGCGTGACCTTCGTGGGGCAGGACACCGCCGAGCTGCTGCACTCGGCCACCGTCGCGGTGGTCGGGGAGGTGCCGCTGGAGCGGCTGTGGCACGCCGTGCCGAGCTACCCGACGATCAGCGAGGTGTGGCTGCGCCTGCTGGAGGCCTACGGCCTGTAGCCGCCCGCTCCGTGATCATGGGCGTGCCCCCCCCGGGGGGGGGGGGGGCGCCCAGGATCCCCGCCGGGGCGGGCGGAACTCGGGC